>JALNXR010000016.1 GCA_023230265.1 Bacteroidales bacterium
AACGGAGCTTACATGAGATCAACTGACTGGAAAGAAGGCTATTCATTCTCATCCAATGACAATCTCAACTCTCTGGAAAAGAATATTGCTATTTACGAACCTGGAAACCAGAAAGAGGAGCGGGAACGATTTGTGACAACTCTTCGTGCAACTCATAACATTCCTGCGATTGGATTCGTGCTTACCGCAACAGCCCAGGTTAACTGGAAATACAAATATTGGACTACCTACGGAAACGACTCGGTGTTTGTCAAGTATATCTCACATCTGGACGGAAGAGTCCTGGACAATACAAATCCGGATGATCCCGAACTGGCTTATATGTACGACAGCAAGAGCCCGACAAGGTTCATTATTGAGTCACAATTCCCGGTTCTTCTTGTTAACTTCCATCTGACAAAGGAGATAGGGGATAAGATGAAGGCTTCTTTCTATGCCAACAATATGTTCAATTCCAGACCAAAATATGAGAGCAAAAGGTCTCCCGGCTCATTTTCTCGCCTGAGCATTCCTATGTTCTTTGGATTTGAATTTACCTTGATGATCAAATAAAATTGAATTAAGATGAAAAGCAAAATAAAAATATTATTGCTGCCCGTACTGGCAGGGATAGTTACAATATCGTGCAAGCAGTTTACCGATATTGCTGAGATCAGGGAGGTAGAACCGCTGAGTGCAACCGTAACCCTGACACTCAATCTTGGAGAGGCTCCTGTACCCGAAAACTTCAACCTTAAGCTGATAAACTACAACGAAAGATATGAGATTAATAAAACAATGTCAGCCTCCGGAAGTGTCACTGTGGAGGGGATCATACCAGGGATATACACAATAACTGCATCCTCTGAGATGTCTGCCGACGGTTTTACCTATAATTACAGCGGCAGCGCCGTAAATATTGACATTATTCAGGAGGGTGAAAGTATAACAGTAAATGTGGAAGCTTCAAAATCCGGGGCTCTTGTTTTGAAAGAGATCTACTATTGTGGATCGAAAACACCCTCCGGAGGCTCATATTTCAGGGATCAGTTCTATGAGATTTACAACAACAGCGAGACAGTACAGAATGTAAGGGGTCTTTGTATTGCAAACATTAATCCCCTCACTGCAACAGCAAACCTGCCGGTATGGCCCGGGGATGATGCCGCAAATTATATTTACTGTCTGGCTATCTGGCAAGTTCCCAATGATAAGGATTATCCCCTCAATCCGGGAGAGTCCATTATAATTGCACAGATGGCTGATGACCACAAAAAGTCAAACCTCAATCCCAACTGTCCCGTTAGTCTGCTCAGTGCAGAATTTGAGACTTATGTTAATACCACATCAATCATCAGTGACAATCCGGCGATAAATATGGTAATGGCCTTCTGGCCATCATCTATGCCACAGTGGTTGGTTACAGTGTTTGGTGGAGCCTATGTGATATTCTACCCGGATGGGCCTATAGATCCAAATCAATATGTTAGCCCTGTTGGAAGATCAGACAAAAACTTTAAAGTTCCCATTGCAAATATTGTGGATGCAGTAGAACTTGTAGGAAATCCTAACCAGATGCAGCTTAAAAGAATGCCGACTGTTCTTGATGCCGGGGCTGTCACTGTGGGGGGAACTTACCGGGCAGAAAGTGTGGCAAGAAAGGTTAAGGAGGTAAAAGAGAACTCAAGAGTTATCTACTACGATACCAATAATAGTACAAATGACTTTGAGGTTATGAATCCTCCTGTAATCAGGAGAAACGGTGCCCTGGCACCATCATGGAACACCTGGAAATAATGTTTAACACAATCAAAAGAATGAAAATGAGACTAGTTAAATATATATATTGGGCCGGAGCCGTATTTATGACTCTGGGTTTAACTCAGACAGCGGCAGCCCAGGGATCAGGTGTAAAAATGAACTCACCTGCATCCATAGAGCTGCTCAAAGCGGGAGCCCTGTGGCTGAACTCGGGCAACGGTGCGGGAATGGTTTTGGACCAGCTGCCCTACTACAGCGATCTTAACTTTGTTTACGGCAATAAAGCCGGAGATTATAAGCTTAAACATGAAGGGGAAAAGGAACGGCTGATAGGATTTTCTACAGAAGGGGGACTCTCCATAGGTAAAGGTTATGTGTGGGGAAGCTTTAAATACGACAATGAGGTATTGAGAAACACTCTCTACAACACAACCATGCTCGATCCTCTCCGGGGAATGCCCTATTATACAGTAGATAAAAATATAAGCGATTGGTTCAGACAATCCTACTCCCTTTCCATGAAAGCTGCAACCTCTCCTTTGTGGGACAAAGTAATACTCGGGATCGAAGCAGATTATATTGCAAAGGTGGGTGCAAAACAGATAGATCCAAGATCTGAGACTGACTATTATACAATCAATGTGCAACCCTCCATGGTATTGACTTTTGGGACACATTCCGTGGGATTGAATTTCAGATATCAAAACCTTAAACAGGAATCTCTTACTACCAACAGCGACGGCCAGACCAATCAGGATGTATTTGTACTCAAAGGGCTCGGAAACGGCTACACTGCTGTGGTGGGAGGCTTGCAGTCCCTGGGAACATTCCTGTACGAAGGTAACACTGCCGGAGCAGCCCTACAGTACTACTATGCTGCAGATGGAGTAAAGATTTTATTATCAGGAAAATATAACTTCAGAGCAGAGGATGTTATAAGTGCCCCCTCTAAACCCAAAAAGGAGGGTAGTGTTAAGGAAAATGAGCTGGGAATTGCGCTTGGAGCTGTACTGGGAAGAGATAACATCAGCAGGTTTGATATTGAGTTCAACAAAAAGGATATGAGTGGGATAGAATTCGTCCAGTATCTGGATAACAGCTACGAAGTTCAGCAATGGATTACTATTTATAACAGTATAAGATCCACATTTGCAGACCAGGAGCTCTCTTTCAGGTATAACTTTTTCCGCGGAGCAGAGAGAGAATACAGATGGAGGGCAGGAGCCGGTTTATCCTATAATGTGAGCGATGATCTCTATATTATCCCGGAGTCTCTGATGAAGGTTGAAAACCTCTATCTGGGTGCAAACGGCAAATATAATTTCAAACTGGGTGGCCACTCCAGAATTGTTGCAGGTGCTGACTATATTTACAAAAACAACCTTAACGGAGATTTTGTATATGGAGGTGCAGAACCGGGATCTCACATTATCACTGACTTTATAACACCGGATTTTCAGTATCTTAAAGAGAGTTACTCCAAGATTGGCGGAACTCTGAGTTACTTTACAAGTGTCAGCAAAAGCAATACAGCGGGGATGTTTATAAAAGCCTCCCTGGATTATTACATGCCTTCTGAATCTGAAAATAATCGAACTCAATTTTCAATCGGATTAGGATTTACATTTTAAATATGACTAAAAAGAGTTTTACCATTTTCTTGATGGCAATCCTCCTCTCCCTGGCGCCACCTTTGGTGGCAGCCGGGAGAGGCTTTGCCATAATTATTGACACACCTACCTATAATTCCTGTAAGAGTTCGGTAGACAATTATATGCTCATGCTTACCGGGGAGGGATTCAACGCCAGACTTTTTGCACAAAACTGGGACACCCCGGAAGAGATAAGAGATCTGCTCTACTCTCTATACAGGAACGAGAACCTTGAGGGAGCGATTTTTATAGGTCAGATACCAATACCTATGATAAGAGATGCTCAACACTTTACCTCTGCCTTTAAAATGGATCAGCAGAGATACCCATTCTCCCAGTCATCGGTTCCCTCTGACAGATATTACGACGATTTTGACCTCAGATTTGACTATCTCGGGAAAGACACCACTAACAATCTTTTTCATTATTACTCTCTTAGATGGGATTCCCCTCAGAAGATATCCTGTGATATTTACACCGGCAGACTTAAACCAGTCCGCAAGGGAGAGGAGGGGTATGCACAGATAAGGGCATATTTTGACAAGCTTATTGAGGATCGCCGTTCCGGGAATACTTTGGATGTATTTGTCTCTTATACAGGAGAGGGCTCCTTTTCCAACAGCATGACAGCCTGGAAAGAGGAGGGAACAACAGCAAGAGAACAGTTTCCCGCAGCCTTTAGAAACCGGAATTCTGCCAAATTCCTCTTTTATGACATGTATCCCTTCATGAAACAAACAGTTATAGAAGAACTTCAAAGGGATGATGTGGATATGATGATTTTTCATGAGCACGGGACTCCTGATCGCCAATATCTTACAGGAATACCTCTGAGTAAGGGAATACAGGAGAACACAGATGCTGCCAAGCGACTGTTCCGTCAGAGACTCAGAAAAACAGGTCAGGAAAGCGATAAATTGCAGTTGACCAGGCAGAGGTGGATGGAGTATTATCGCATTGACTCTACATGGTTTGCAGGAGCATTTGATCCGGATCAGGTCGCAAAGGATTCCACCGGGGATGCCAATATGGGTATTCTTCTGGAAGATGTGCCGCGTATCAAACCCAATCCAAAAGTTGTTATTTTTGATGCATGCTATAACGGAGATTTCCGGGAAGAGAGATATATAGCAGGAGAGTATATATTTGCAGAGGGCAGGACACTGGTAGCCATAGGAAACTCAGTGAATGTGCTGCAGGATAAATCCTCTTCTGATCTTCTGGGACTTCTCTCTCTCGGCTACAGTGTAGGGGAGTGGGCAAGGATTACCAATATCCTTGAATCGCACATAATCGGAGATCCCACCTTTAGATTTTCTCCCACCGGATTCTCCTCCGCTACAGCAGAGGAGTCAAAACTCCCCGGTGATTATATTAAGGCTGATCTCAAATCAGATGATGTCAGCTATTGGATTGAATTTTTTAACAGGGCCAGATATCCTGATCTTAAAGGACTGGCGCTGCACAGACTTTTTGCACTCGATTATGATGAACTCCCTGAACTGTTACTAAAAACTTATACCGAATCATCCTCATATATGCTCAGATTACAGACTTTCCACCTTTTACAGTTTTATAACAACGGGATGTTTGAACAGCTGCTTAAAAGCTCGGTAAACGACCCCTATGAGTTTATAAGGAGGAAATCTGTATATGCTATGGGGAGAAATGGCAGTGATGAGTTTATCCCGTTTATAGTGGACAGATGGATTCATGAGTTTCTTGATGAAAGGATTAAGTTCAACGCAGAGAACTCTTTTGATCTGTTTGATATGGAAAAACTGGAGCAGTATGCAAGGGAGAGAATTGAGCAGGATGAACAGATTTTTGACAAATCCAAAAAAATGGAGGAGTTTGAAAGGAGTTTTGCTTCAAGAAAAAGACTCTCTCAAATGGCTTTAGAAATTGCTGACAAAGAGAATAAGCTCTCTTCCCGTTTAATGGGGGTGAGCTCTCTGAGAAACAATAATTACCATAAAAATGTAGAGAGTTATCTTAATGTTCTTTCTGACAGTAGCGAAGATCTGAATCTGCGGCTTAAGCTGGCTGAGGCTCTGGGATGGTTTATTTATTCCTCAGAAAGGGGAAAGATTGCAAAAACCTGCAAAGAGATTGCCGGCAGAAAAGAGACTCCTGATCTCCTTAGTAAAGAGCTTCTTAAAACCGCAAAAAGAGTTGAAGTTTATATGAGGCAGGCAGAAACAGGAAATCCGGTAAAGGAAGAGGAAAAGACTTTCTCCTCTGAGAGAAAAAGTTACAGCAGATTTCTTATAGTGATAGACAACCAGACCTATTCTGATGCAAGGGAAGAGGTTGATGCATATAAAAGACAACTGGAGAGCGAAGGATTAAAAGTTGTTATGCTCACCGGGGATTGGGACTCCCCGGAACCCCTGAGAGAGCAGATAAGAAAAATTTATAACAGGAAACCTGTACTTGAAGGGGCTGTCTTTATCGGCCGGATACCGATAGTGAGGGTGAGGAATTTTCAGCATGCAACAACCGCCTTTAAAATGGATGAGGAGAAGTTCCCGATATTTGAATCATCGGTTACCTCAGACAGGTATTATGACGATCTTGACCTTGAGTTTGATTTTTTGGAGAGAGATAAAGAGTATCCCAACCTCTTCTATTACAAGCTTAAAGAGAGCTCTTCCCAGGTTATAAGAAGTGATTTCTATTCTGCAAGAATGCTGCCTCCTTCTGATAAAGGGACAGGATCTGCTGAGCAGCTCAAAATCTATCTGGCAAAAGTTGTTCAGGCCCACAAAGAGAGCAACCGGCCAGACAGGTTTATAACTTTTAACGGACACGGATATAACTCAGATTGTCTTACTGCATGGCAGAACGAACAGTTCTATATGCGGGAGGTAATGCCTCTTTCATTTACCTCTTCTGATGGAAATGCGTTTTATAATTTCAGGCAGAACCCCTGGATGAAATTCAGCCTTTTTGAAAAGATGCAAAAGCATGGTACAGATATATTTATCTTTCATGAACACGGGGATTGGGACACTCAGTATATAAACGGAGATTACCCTGCATCAAACATGCTGGAATATTCCGGTGAAGAGCCTCCTCAGGAATCTTATTCTCTCAGAAAGGTAAAAGATCCTCTTACAGTCGCTTCTTCCGTTATCAGAAATACCTACAGAAGATACAGCGGGCAGAGGAGGGAATCCTTCAGAAATAGCATGATTGAGGATTATGGTTTTGCTGAATCATTTTTCGATCCCGCTTTGCTGGAAAAAACCAGATTGGAAGATTCTCTCTTTGCCGCAAATATTAACATCAAACTAAAAGATCTGATTGATATTAAGATGCAGCCAAGGTTATCCATCTTTGATGCATGTTATAACGGATCCTTCCACAGGCCTGGATATATTGCAGGATATCATGTTTTTGGAGAAGGGCGGACAATCGCAGCCCAGGGTAACACTGTAAATGTTTTGCAGGATAAATGGTCTCTTGAACTTTTGGGGATGATTGCAGAGGGTGCAAGAATCGGCTTTTGGCAGAGGGAGTTCCCTTATCTGGAATCTCATCTGATAGGAGATCCTACATTAAGTTTCTCATCAGAAAATTCAACAGAACTCAATCGTGCACTGGCTAACAGAGAGAAGAACGTGAAGATTTGGGAGAGATATCTCAGATCGGATAATCCCAATCTCAAATCCGTGGCTGTAAAAATGCTGCCTCTCTTTTACAAAGGAGATGTCCCGGAAAAACTTTATGAAATTTTTACCACCAGCAGCAGCTACAGTGTGAGGATGGAGGCACTTCAAAGACTTTACGATAATCCGGGAGAATACACTGTTAAAGCGATAGCGGTGGCTCTGGACGATCCTTACGAGCTTATACGCAGGAATGCCGCCCGTTACGCAGGATTCTCAGGCGCAGAAGAGTTAATATCCCCTCTGGTGAACACAATTCTCTTTTCCAATGAGAGCCAGAGAGTTCAGTATTCAGCTCAGAGCGCCCTGCAAATGTTTGATCCCGGATTGGTTCTCCGGGAGATTTATCTCCAGGCCAAAAACATCAAAGGCATGCAAGAAGATGATAACATTGCAGAGAGAATTACCGGATACTATAAACGGGAGTTTGATAAACAGGATAACTCATTAATGGTAATAGCCGACTCAAAAGCACCGGCAGCAGACAGGATATCTGCAATAAGATCTCTGAGAAATTACAACAACCATCGTCAGGTTCCACGTTTGCTTGAGGTACTTCATAATTCTGAGGAGGATACGCAAATCAGAGTGATTCTTGCCGAGGCTCTGGGATGGTTCAGACTTAGTATCAAAAAAGAAGAGATACTCTCATCTGTAAAAAAGCTTTATGAAAGCAGCACCATTGATCCCGGACTTAAGGCTGAGCTTATGCAGACAATCACAAGACTTTCCGGGAAATAGCACTTTGTTTTCCGGATATAACAAAACCACCCGCTTTGTTTGACTTATAATTAGTCTTTTCAAAGCGGGTGGTTCAATTTTTTTAATTCTTTTCTTCAATGGCCAGTCCCCAGTCAATACCCTTAAGTGTTGCAGGAACTCCCCGGCTCATCCATACAGGCATAGGAGCGCCTTTGAGATAGTGGTCAAAGAATTGAGACAGTCTTATTGACAGGTCTTTGGCATTGATTCTGCTGCTCAGGTTGTGACTCTCCCTGTTGTACTGCAACATCCATGCAGGTTTACCAAGCCGCTTGAGGGCAGTGAAAAACTCTATACCCTGCTGCCATGGAACAGCCTCATCGTTATCATTGTGCATAATCAGCACAGGTGTCTCAACCTTATCGGCAAAGAACAGGGGCGAATTCTCATAATAGAGATCGAATCTGTCCCAAAGAGTACTTCCGATCCGGCTTTGAGTGTCTTCGTACTGGAATTGTCTCACCACTCCTGTACCGTACCTGAGTCCTCCGTATGCACTGGTCATATTTGCCACAGCTGCTCCGGCACCGGCTGCTTTCCATTTAAAAACCTGGGGCTGAGTGATCATATAGGCAACCTGGTATCCACCCCAGCTTTGACCCTGTATTGCAATGTTATCTTTGTCAACCCATGGATTTTCACATAACTTCTTAACGCCGGGAACTATGCAGTCAAGTGCACTTTTGCCGGGATGTCCGATTTCATAGGCAATGTCCGGTACAAAGACCAGATAACCATTACTTGTAAAGAAAGTTATGTTGATTGTTGAACGGCTGGGTGCAGGAGCCCTGTAGTAATGGAGCATGTCTGAGACACGTTCATAAAAGTATACAATCATGGGATATTTCCTGGCAGGGTTAAAATCCTCCGGTTTATGAAGCAGCCCCTCCATGTTCAGACCTGTAGCCGATTTCCATTTTACGAGCTCGTTTGTACCCCAGTTATATTCCTTTTGCTGAGGATTGATATCTGTGACTTTTGTCTGGGTTTTGAATCCGTCCCTGGTTAACCAGAGGTCGGGTGAGGTTGTAAAGTTATGTTTTACATAGGTCATTACAGATCCCTTTTTTGATTTTGTCAGATAAACAAAAGTGCAGGGTTCCTGTATCCACTTGGTCATTGTGGCCTTGCGTTTTTTGAGTTCTTTGTAGTAGTAACCGTTCTCTTTTGTAATATTGTCAAAGACAGAGAAGTACATTGTCTCTTTTTCGTCCAGAGGATCCATTTTGACACCTGGTGTGCCCGGAGGGAGCAGCATCTCATTCATACGGACTATCCGGAAGGTTTTGTTTTCAGCTCTTCCCACTCCCCCGGTCAGGCATAGTGCAGGCTGAACCCCTTTGGGATCAATTTTCCAGACATCATAACGATCATACAGATATATAAACTGATCATTTTTTACCCAACCACCATGGCCGTAAGCAGGGGCCATCTCGGGAGTGTCATGAAGCTCGTCGGTGAGAGAGTAGGGGATATCTCCTGAGATATTTACAATCTTTCCGGTTGCCACCTCATAACTGTACCAGTTGCGGTCAACCATATCGAACCATACAAGATAGTTGCCGCCGGGAGAAGGGAATATGTAACTTAAATAGGCATCCTCCCGTAAAAGCTTACTGATACCGTCCTTGATACTGATAATGTAAAGGTCTCTGTGAGGATCGGCTGACCACTGGGTTTCAATTTCATACTTTTTGCCACTTGCAGAGTAAGCCCAGTCAGAAGAAAACTTTGATGGCACATAGACAAGTTCATAGTCTTCATTAGCAAGTTGAACGAACTCAGGATCCCCATCCAGTTCAACCTTGCATATATAGGTTTTCTTCTGTTCTCTTGCAAGATTTATGAGTTGATAAGGTTGAATATATGGTTCCTGATAGTGCCAGATATCAAGTTTTGCCGTCTCTGACTCAACAATTGAGGTATCCTTTTCGGGCAGAATTCTGCCAATACCAAAGAACAATCTTTTTCCCAGAGTGTCAAACTGCAGGGAACGATTCTCGCTTACCCTGAAACCTTTTGGCAGGGAGGAGTGACTGTTGTCAACCACAACCTTTGCTTTTTCAAATCCCTCTCTGTAAAGCATTATCGACACATCTTTGTTTTTCCCTTTTGCAGTGTCCAGATTTGCATAGAAGACAAGGCTTTTATTATTCCTGCTCACAACCGGCAGCTTAACACCCTGTTTTTTGACAGTGTTATAAATAGTTGTTAAAGACTTTGTTGCAGGTTGATACAAATATAATCCTGCAGAATAGACCGAGTCTTTCGAATTTGGAAACCTCACGAAAAAGAGAGAGTCTCCCCCTTCGCTCAGGCTGTAATCGGTAATATATTTAAGAGTGTCAATAATACCTGAACTAAAATGGTATATCATCAGGTCGGAACCCACTCCGTTCTCCTTTTTTGGTGCAGGCTTTTTGTTTTTGGAAGTGTCAGGTGCAGGGGTAGTTTGAAAAACAAAGAAATTTTTTGAGTATTTCTCTATTTTAAATCCGGAAGATCCCTCTTTAAGGAAGGGGATTTTTTTCAATTCTTTAGTCCGGATATTATAGATCCCCAAAGTATCCCGGGGCATCTGTTCCGGTTTTAGTTTCTTAAGTTTTGCATTCCGGGTCTCCTCAAATGTTGCTTTAATCCTCATTACAGCATAATTGCCGTCCCAGGTTACCTTATATGAGGAGCCTCTTGGGATTTCAAACTGCTCTCCGGTTGAGATGTTGTGAGAGACAAATTTACTATCTCCCTCCTGAGGATTGATCATGAAAAGAGTGTACTGTGCATCCTCTGTCATAGTAAATGCGCCGATATTTTTCCATCCGTCATATACTGAATGATCAAGAGGTTTCTTTTGTGCAAATGAGGATAATGAAAAGATTACCAGCAAAATTGTGAATATGGATTTTCTCATTCTAAAATAATTTTCTGATTTAATTAACAACTGAATAAAAAATTAGTTTTTCAACCATTTGTCAAACCATTCAAAATATATCCTGTTCCAGAGAATATTATTCTGAGGTTTAAGTATCCAGTGGTTTTCGTCCGGGAAGAGAAGCATCTCAGCCGGCACTCCCAGGGCTTTGGCTGCATTAAAGGCTGCCATCCCCTGATCTACAGGCACTCTGTAGTCCAACTCTCCGTGAGTGATCAATATAGGAGTGTCCCATTTTTTTACCAGTTTATGGGGGGAGCTTGCATAGTGCCTTTTTGCAACAGGATTGTCGTCCCAGGGTGCTCCACCGTTATCCCAGTGGGGGAACCATAGCTCCTCTGTCATCATGTACATGTGTTCTTGGTTGAAAATTCCTGCGTGAGAGGCAAATGCGGAGAAGAGGCCATCGTGGATTCCAGCCAGGTAATAGATTGAGTAGCCACCGTAGCTTGCGCCGGAAGCTCCTACTTTACCTACATATTTTTCCTTTTTCATCTCTTTTACTGATGAGATGTAATCCTGCATATTGAGACCAGGATAATCACCTGATATCTGCTCACACCACTCCTGTCCAAAAGCGGTAGTTCCCCTTCTGTTTGGCAGGATCACAATATATCCCTGAGCTGCCATAAGCTGGTAGTTCCAGCGGTAAGACCAGCCCTGGCTCAGAGTTCCCTGGGGGCCGCCAGTGCAGAAGAGCAGTGCAGGATATACTTTGGTTTCGTCAAATCCCGGAGGATAAACTACCCACATATGCATATCCTTGTTATCTACAGTTTTTATCCATCTCTCCTCTATGCGGCCCATATTGAGCTGATCCAAAATGTGTTTATTCTCAAAGGAGATCTGGGTGAAACTGCTGTCAGCCGGATTGACCGATACAATTTCATTTGGCATTGACATACTTTTATAAGTGGCAATAAGCCTGTCACCGGCTACCTGAACCCTGTCAAAATCAAACTGACCCCCGGCAACCTTTCTGATAGCCTTGTCAGCTATGTTCACATGGTAGATGCCGGTCAGAGCATTTACACAAGAGGTGAACCAAAGCCCCGAACAATCAGGGAGCCATGTGATTGATTCAACATTGTACATATAATCAGTTGTAAGCTCGTTCTTTGTTCTGCTCTCCAGGTCCATTACAAAGAGTCTCCTTTTGTCAGCTTCATATCCGGCCCTCTCCATACTTATCCATGCAAATTGTTTTCCGTCGGGAGAGAAAAGGGGATCGGTGTCGTAACCCAACATCCCTGCAGTTAGGTTCTCTGATTTGCCTGATTCAATGTCATAGAGATAAATATCGGTATTGGTAGAGTAGGCATATTCCCTGCCTGTAACTTTACGGCTGGCATAGAGAATATATTTTCCGTCAGGGCTCCAGCTGAGCTGCTCTATTCCGCTCAAAGGCAAAGTCGGGCACTCATAGGGTTCTCCCTCCAGTATATCCTTAACATTGGAGATGGAATTGCCGTTAAAATCAGCCACAAAGGGGTGGGGGATCTCCTCTACAAATGTGTCCCAGTGGCGATACATCAGGTCGCTGATTATTCTTCCTGTAGCTTTATCGAGATCGGGATAGCGGTCTGCCGGTCTGGTAATTGAGGGAACATTACTTATAATTAGTATTTTATCCCCGGTGGGGCTAACTTCAAACTCGGAGACAGGCTTGTCAAATCCTGAAACTTTTCTGGCCCCGCTTCCGTCACTCTTCATTACCCATATCTCACCGGAGGTGATGTAGGCAATTTCATTGCCGGAGTTGATCCAACGGCCGTTTCCCTCTCCTTTGACAGTTGAGGTGATCTGACGGTTGTCAGATCCGTCTGTATTCATTGTAAAAAGCTCTCTGTTGCTTTTGTTCCTGCCTATGTCTGTATAGGAGACACCGTACAGGATCTTCTTCCCGTCAGGTGATATCCGGGGATCACTCAACCTTCCGAAATTGTTCATCACTTCCGGAGTCAGTTTTCCATCAGGTATGGTGATGTTGCTCTTGGCAATAGGGACCTCTTTTGATGCTTCAGATGAATTATTACATCCGGCATTTATCAGGACAGTAGAAATCAACATAGTAATTAAAGTGGTCTTCATATGAATTTATTTTGTAATTATTGTTCACCGGCAGTGGTTTATTTGTTTGTTTGATGTGTCGCAACAGCATACTGATGTTAGAAGGACAACATTTTGTAAAAATAGTTTAAATTACACTTACAGGCAACAAAAATTTTTGGTAAATAAAACTAAAATATTAGTTGGATAACTAAAAAATTAGTTATATTTGTAAAAACAAGTAAAAACACATATGAAAAACAGGAAACATTTAAAAGAACTGACAAAGGCTGAACTGCAGATTATGCAGATGCTATGGGAAAAAGGCAATGTATTTGTCAACGAACTGGTGGAACAATTTCCTGATCCCAAGCCTGCATACAACACTGTATCTACTATAGTCCGTATTCTGGAAAGAAAGGGATTTGTCTCTCATGAAGTTTTCGGCAAATCTCACAGATATTTTTCCACTGTGAGCAGGGAGAGCTATCTGAACAGTTATATGGGTAATATGCTCTCCTCATTTTTCTCCGGATCTGTTTCAAATCTTGTCTCCTTTATGTCCAAAAAAGAGAAGATCTCTGTTAAGGAGGCAGACGAAATACTTAAAATCATCAACAACATCAAAAAATGATACAACTGTCCGAATATATTCTCAAATCACTGCTCTGCGGACTGGTATTCTGGAGTTTATTCAAACTCATAGGAGAGAAGTTACTTACATTTGGTTTTCAAAGAAGATACATTCTCTTTGCTTCGCTTTTCACTCTGATTTTCCCGTTTGTAAGAATACCGTTTATCAGCAGTTTTTTTAGCCGGGGAGAAAATGTTTTCAGTATTGACCTTCCTGCTTTGATCTTTCGTGGAGACGGATCCGGTTTGGAAAATATCTCTCCTGTGGAGGATCTGATTAGCGGAGATGCCGGATATATTTTACCTCTGTTTATAACGGTTTCGATACTGTATTTATTGTACACACTTCTCCAGCTGGCGATAATATTTTTCCTGCGTAAAAAGGGTGAAGTTTACTGCCTTGACGGATTGGAAGTTATTGTTAATCCCAGGGTTAGATCCCCATTCTCTTTTTTCAGATTTATTTTCCTCAGCCCTGGAATAAGTGACCGGGAGAGAGAGCAGATAATATGCCATGAGTCATCCCATATCAGGAGGGGACACTCTTTGGACATACTTCTGATCTCTGCAATTAAGATATTCCAGTGGTTCAATCCCTTTATTTTCCTTTTGGGAAAGTCTCTTTCATCGCTGCACGAATACCAGGCAGACAGAGATGTTCTTGGGAAAGGATACAGATTGGAAGATTACCAATTGCTTATTCTATCACTGCAATTAGGAATATCACCACTGATAGCTAACAGGTTAAACGGTTCATTAACTATAAAAAGATTATTAAAGATGAAAAAATCAGTAAAAATGAAGAACTCAGTACCGGGAATGATCCTGCTATCTGCCGGTACTCTTATACTCCTCTTTCTGATATCTGTAACAGGTAACAGCTGCAGAAGAATAATCGAGAAAGAAAAACTAACTCCGGTTACAGAAAAGGCAAAAAAAGCTGACACATCCGCCCCGCAAACCCAGAGCATTGCCATTGTGGATGAGGATGAGGTGGTCACCTTCACCTTAGTAGAGAAGAAAACTGAAGCAAAAGAGGAGAAAACTGCAGTAAAGGAAGATAAGGCCGGAGCAATAGATGAGGTGATCCCAATAAAAGAAGATAAGGCGGGAGCAATAGAGGTGAAGACCGCGGCAAAAGAGGAAGAGATTCCCTTTATGGTAGTAGACGTAAAGCCAAAATTCATGGGCGGAGATGATGCCAAATTTACAAAATGGGTATATGAAAGACTTCAATATCCTGAAATGGCTAAGGTTAAAGGGATTCAGGGAAGAATTTTACTGACTTTTATCGTGAGTAAAGACGGAAGTGTTAAAGATGTAAGAGTTGTAAGAGGTGTAGACAAGTCACTGGACGAAGAGGCATTAAGAGTAGTTTCTGCATCTCCAAAGTGGACACCGGGGATGGAGAAAGGGGAAGCTGTGAATGTAAGATTCCAGTTCCCGATTATATTCCAGCTGAGATAAAATCTAAAGTTATCTCTCTTATATTTTCACTTTTGCCTGATAACAAGATCCACTCCGGCTTTAAACCATCTTCCGGGCTGCTCAAGGTTTCCTATCAGAAGATAATCGGTATTGAAGAGATTGGTTGCCTCCAAATAAAAAGTTGCAGATTTGTAAGGGCGGACAATTTTAACATCAGCAAGTACAAAACCTCTGTAAGGGATCTCACTGTTATTGACATTCAGGTAGGTCCCTTCTCTTTTCCGGAAGCTCACATCCCACCTTGCACTTAATCTCCATGGCAGACCGTGTTCTATCCAAAGAGATGCTTTATGCCTGAGGAAATCTGTAGCATAAAGAGAGTGGCCGGTATAGTTATCTTTAGTCACATCCAGGAATGTGTAAGAGATTCCCAATGTTTTGAAAAGAGATTTCACAGGAGAATATTTAAGAGTCACCTCCGCTCCCCTTGAATCCACGTTGGTCAGATTTCCTGCAACCCACTGATCAGAATTACTCTCCCTGGTCCAGTCGATTATTCTGTATCCGTGCCTGTAAAAGAGAGAAAA
>JALNXR010000260.1 GCA_023230265.1 Bacteroidales bacterium
GGACCACTACTCATATCCCAATGTTATGCTCCGTTGCAATCCGGATCTGATAGCCGAAGCCGACCAGCCTTCTGAATTTTCAAATGAAGAATCTATGGTAAATGGAAGAAGATTCGTTACTCAGGGTGAAGTATCAGGGTTTGAAACACTTGTAGGCATCAAATACCTTACAAATGAGAATCTGTCATCAACCTTCTTTAAACATCTGACCGATCTGAGAAAAAGGCTGAACAGCAGTAAGTCAAAAGTTCGTTCGGATATTACCAGAAGCAGGATAGAGTACCTGATGCTCTCCATTGATAAAGGTATCGGAAAATAACGCCTGGCACATCCTGACCACAGGTGATCCGTCTCTACCACACCTGGTACGTCCTGACCGCACGTGGTTCGTCCTTACCGCACGTGGTTCGTCCTTACCAGGTGGTTCGTTCTGAAAGCAATGGTTGACTCCGACTAACATCAGACTGAACTTTTTTCTAAGATTAATTGTTTTTATAAAAGATCCTTACCGTTTTGTGGGAAGGATCTTTTATCTTTGGCACCTTGTAACCACATCGGGACATTTTTTAATTAACACAATGAGGTTGTAGTGTTATCCGACTCAGCAGCATCAGCAGACGCAGCATCAGACACATCAGCATCAGAAGCAGACGCAGCGGCAGACACATCAGCATCAGAAGCAGACGCAGCGGCTGACGACAAAGAAGACGAAGAAGAAGCCCCACCCGTAAGCCCCAGGATATTAACGATTAAAATAAAGACATGATTAAAATGGAGAATAAATACGAAGACAAAAAAAGAATTGCCTATCTCAAAGGGCTGATCGGCAAAACTCCACTCATAGAGATTCGATACAGTTACAAAGGGGTAGAACGGACAATCTATGCAAAGGCAGAATACCTCAATTTTACCGGCAGCATCAAAGACCGTATGGCCTACTACATTATGTGGGATGCTGTTCTCTCCGGCAAACTCAAACCGGGAATGATGGTAGCGGAGGCGACCAGCGGAAATACAGGAATTTCCATTGTCGCTATCAGCCGTTTTCTGGGACATGAGGTCACCATATTCATGCCCGACTGGATGAGCAGCGAGCGTATCAGTCTGATAAAGAGCTTTGGCGCAAATATCAGGTTAGTCTCCAAAGAGGAGGGGGGCTTTTTGGGCAGTATTGCCATGGCAAACAAGTTAAAGGAAGAGAATCCCGACAAAGTGTTTCTTCCACTCCAGTTCGACAACGAGATGAACAGCAGTGCGCACTATTTCTCCACCGGACCTGAGATTTACAACCAGCTCAATTCCCAGGGGATAATACCGGACGCATTTGTAGCCGGTGTAGGAACCGGAGGCACAGTGATGGGTGCCGGACGATTTTTGAAAGAGGCCTACCCAAACATCAAGGTACACCCTCTGGAACCTGCCAACTCTCCAACGCTGTCAGTCGGACACCGTATAGGAAAGCATCGTATCCAGGGAATCTCCGACGAGTTCATTCCCTCCATCGTAAAGCTTGACCAGTTGGATGAAATTGTGGATGTGGAAGATGGAGATGCTATAATTATGGCCCAAAATCTTGCAAAACGATTTGGGCTGGCACTGGGGATATCCTCAGGTGCAAACTTTCTGGGTGCCGTGAAGCTCCAGAACAGACATAACGATATCGTGAACCTGCAGAACAAACAAGGATATGACATGAATCTGCAGAACACACAAGGTGATGCCATGAGTCTGCAGAACAAACAAGTATATGACATGAACCTGCAGAACACACAAGGTTATGCCGGGATTCCGGGCAATACAAACAGCCCCGGGAGAGACTATCAGGATTACAGTGTAGTGACAGTTTTCCCCGATGACAATAAAAAATATCTCTCTACCGACTACAACAAAGAAGAACCTGTTAAATCCGGATATTTAAGCCCGGATATTAAGTTGTTGGATATGAGGGCTATACCGTATTACTAATAGCTGGAGAGATTCAGAGAGATGGTGTTGCAGGGCACCAGCAACAATTTCATCGACGAAGATTTTGTCATTCGCCACATTTAGTGGACGTTGCAAAACACAAACTTTTAATATCAAAAAGTTTATGTTTTGTAACATTCTAATTGACAGAGCGATGACAAAAACTTCGTCGATGATTTTTTTCGTGGTACAATTCTTGATCTTCTAAATGGTAAGAGATACTAAATGATAAGAGATATAAAAACCCTATAAGATGAAAACAATAAAAATGACAGCTCTTGCTGCAATTATTACGGTTGGTGGCTTGATCTCAGGAGGATGCACTGTGATGAGCCATGGAGTATACGACACTTCAGGAAGATCCGGAGCATACAGGAATTATCAAAATCCGCACTGGGCACCACCCTATCATCAGGGTGCCAGGTACTATTATATCCCTGATATAGAGACCTACTTTGATTTATCTACCGGAGATTTCATCTTTTTATATAATGGACGCTGGAGCTATTCCAGACAATTGCCTTCTATTTACGCAACTTTCGATCTGGATAATTGCTTTACAATCATCCTTAACACTAGCGTGTTCCAGCCCTGGAGACACCATCAATATTACATATCACACTATCCCAGATACTATTACCGGGACTATTACGACTTTAGTGGATTCCCCTGTGTGAGAGGGTACAACGAAAACCTCCGCAAAGCTTTGTACTGGGATGATAATCAAAGACACAGATCCCGAGACTGGAACGACAGAAATATAAGGGATAAGAGAAACTTCAAATACTCCTACGAAGACCGCAGGGATCAGGCTATCTGGAGAGAAAAAGTTTCATCAGGCTCATATCAAACCCTCCCCGACAGAAATAATCCTCCAAGGGACAACACAAGAGACAGATACGACAATCAGGGTAGCAACCGGGACCTTAATCAGGGTAGCAACCGGGACCGCTATCAGGAGCGCAATACAGATCCCAATTCAGACCGCAACAGAGAGGTAACTCTTCCAGGTAAAAGAGATGTAACCAAGCCAGAAAACAGAGAGGTGCCCCGTACTGGTAACAGAGAGATAACTCGTCCTGGTAACAGTGAGGTAACGCATCCGGAAAACAGAGAACAAAAGACAAATTACTACGGCAAGCCGATAGGTAACTCAGTGAAGGTGACCAGGGGGATGCAGCAACCACAGGAGAAACAAACCAGGGAAACCAGAGAAAGCCAGGTTAATCGCAAAGACAAAGATAACAAGAACACTGGCACCAATAGCACCACCCGCAATGCGACTAAAAGGAAAACCAGCACAACCAGCACAGAGAAAGATAAGGAACAAAAGAGTACTCAGAAAAGCGGAGGTTCTATTTACAGGAGGTAATCAACCAAAAGTTTCCCACATCAATGGTTATGGGTTTCAGCCTAAAATGCCACATGTTTGTTTGTATCGTCCTGAAAAAAGTTGACAGGTTATTAGTCAATAATAAGTTGGCTGTTCGTTAGTCCTGTCATAGGT
>JALNXR010000261.1 GCA_023230265.1 Bacteroidales bacterium
AAAACAGATTTTCTGTGCCATCACCCACCGGCTGCACCTCTGTCTGTGCCCTGCTAAAAGCAGCTGATGACTTAATAAATGAGGATAGAGCCATCTCCTTCTGTGAGGTGGAATCAATCCTGAGAATATCAAGGAAAAAATTTAAATTTTCTTCTGTCATATATCTATTTTTAAAAATAAAAAAAGCATGAATCAGGGAGATCCATGCTTTTTTGCACAAAAAATCCCCCGTTCAAAGTTTTTGTTTCTTTGAACCGGCACTATTTTTCTTTATTGAAGATATCATATACATATGCTCATTTGTGAAGCGAAATTAATCAGAAAAATGAAAATAGAAAAATTTTTTTTCTGTCTCTATCTAAATTAGTTTCCTTAAAGAAGTTTTAAAGAGGTTTCCCCATTGCACCGGTAAATCTTTCGACCATCTTCCGGGCATAGGATAGTCTGATATTGATTCTTTTGCGGTCACCGGAAGGGGCATCATACATGGCATCCACCATTATTGCCTCACATATGGACCTCAGACCTCTTGCTCCAAGTTTGTACTCAATGGATGTGTCCACAATGTAATCAAGCACCTCATCGTCGAATCTCAGCTTAATACCGTCTAATGCAAAGAGTTTGACATATTGCTTTATTAGTGCATTTTTAGGCTGTGTAAGAATTCTCTTCAAAGATTCACGGTCCAGGGGTTCCAGGTAGGTCAACACCGGAAGTCTGCCTACAATCTCAGGAATAAGTCCATAAGAGCGAAGATCCTGCGGTGCAATGTATTTAATAAGATTATTTCTATCTATCTCCTCTCTTTTCTTCTGGGCGCTATATCCCACAACCTGTGTATTAAGTCTTTGGGAGATTCTTCTATCTATCCCTTCAAATGCGCCTCCGCAAATGAAGAGAATCTGTTTTGTATCAACAGCTATCATCCTCTGCTCGGGATGCTTCCTGCCTCCCTGAGGAGGAACATTTACAACACTGCCTTCCAGAAGCTTGAGCATTGCCTGTTGCACTCCCTCACCGGAAACATCCCTGGTGATTGAGGGATTATCGCTTTTACGTGCAATTTTATCTATCTCATCAATAAACACAATACCCCTCTGTGACCTCTCAACATCATAATCGGCCTCCTGAAGCAGTCTGGTGAGTATACTCTCCACATCCTCCCCCACATATCCTGCTTCTGTGAGGACAGTTGCATCAACAATTGCAAAAGGAACATCCAAAAATCTGGCAATTGTCCTGGCCATAAGAGTTTTACCGGTCCCTGTAGGACCAACCAGAAGTATATTGGATTTCTCAAGGTCCAGCTCTTTATCGTCCGGATTGCTGATTCTTTTATAATGATTGTATACCGCTACAGCCAGATATCGTTTTGCCTGCTCCTGACCGATTACGTACTGGTCAAGAAAATCGGTTATTTCTTTTGGTTTAAATAGTTTAAGAGTGCCGGATGCAATGCTTCCCCTCCCCTTTCTCCCTGCATCCCTTGCATAGTCGAGTGCTTGCTGGGCACAATCACTGCAAATTGCAGCAATATCCCCTGCAATAAGCACATCAACCTCATCCTTATTCCTACCGCAAAAGGAACAGTATTCCTCACTCTCCTCAAAAGCCATATTAAATATTATTTTTTTATACTTTTAATAAGTATCTCATCTATCATCCCATACTCCTTTGCCTCTGCAGAGGTCATCCAGTAATCCCTGTCAGCATCCTTTTCTAGTTGATCAACAGGTTTCCCGGAATGGAGAGAGATGATCTCATAAAGCTCTCTTTTGAGTTTTACAATCTCTCTTGCTGTGATCTCAATATCTGCGGCCTGTCCCTCTGCTCCTCCTACAGGCTGGTGAATCATCACCCTTGAGTGAGGCAGTGCAGATCTTTTGCCGTGAGCACCGGCAGTGAGCAGTATGGCTGACATTGAAGCTGCCACACCTGTACATATGGTCGCCACGTCGGAGTTTACAAGCTGCATAGTGTCATAGATCCCGAGCCCGGCATAAACTGAGCCTCCGGGTGAGTTGATATACAGTTGTATATCTGCTTTTGAATCCACAGAGTCCAGATAGAGCAGCTGTGCCTGGATGATATTGGCTACATCATCATTGATAGGAACTCCCAGGAAAATTATCCTGTCCATCATAAGTCTTGAAAAGACATCCATAGCAGCTACATTAAGTTGTCTCTCCTCGATTATGGTGGGATTGATATATGCTCCGTAGATTGATGAGAACCTCTGCAGCGATATTGCGCTTATTCCTCTGTGCAGTCTGGCAAATTTTTGAAATTCAGATGTCATAATAAGATATCTTAGTTGTTTGTTTTCTGTAGTTCGTCCAGAGGAATTCTCTTTTCGGCCAGTGTTACGTTTCGCAGGAGAAAATCCATAACCTGGTCCTCCTCTGATTTCTCAAATATTCTCCGTTGCTCCTTCTCGTTTTCCAGCAGCGACTGGGCGTATCTATCTATCTGCTCAGCGGGTACATTGTTAAGTCCGTACATTGCAAACTGGTATGATGCTACTTTCCTTGCATTATCCAGAAGTTTCTCTTTGGTAACCTCCAGCTTCTGTTCCTTCATAATCTTTCCCTTTATCATCTGCCAGCGGAAATCTTTAAGAAAGTTGTGGAACTCTTTTTCTATCTCCTCCATTGTGTACTTGCCTTCATTTGCACTGTAAAGCCATCTCTTAAGAAAATCTTCCGGGAGCCTGATATCAGCTTTTTCGATTAAATAGTTTCTGGCATCCAGCATAAAACGGTAGTCACTCTCCTGCATATACTCCGCTTCCATCTTCTTTTTCATGGCATCCTCATACTCCGTTTCGTTCTTTACCGCATCCGGACCAAAAATTCTGCCGTACAGTTCCTGATTAAGCTGTGCATCCATGAACCTTTTAATCTCTTTTATCTCTACACTGAATTCCGGATTAATCCCGTTCAACTCCTCTTTTTTCAGTTTAAGAAGTGCTGCTCTGTCTACCTCATTTTCAAAGGCCTCATTAACATCGACAACTAATGAATCACCTGCTTTTTTCCCGAGAAATTTATTCTTCTCCTTTTGATTATTAATTGTTTTGAGAGAAATATAACTCTTTTCTATTCTCTTCTCCCCCTGCTGCAGGTCTGCAATTATAAAATCATCATCCTGTGCAGTTTCAACATCTTCCATCTTTCCATACTGTTTCAACAAATTGGAAAGGTACTTACTGCTCTCTGATTCCGAAATTTCCGGTATATAACGGGGCAGTTTATCCTCACCTCCGATCTCCAGATCAAAAACAGGTGATGAGGCAATGTCAAAAACAAAATCAAAAGCAGTATCATTATCCCAATCTACAGGTTTCTGCTCTTTTTCATTTGGGAGTGGTTCCCCTATCAGATTGAGCTCGTTCTCAGTGATATAATTATTTAAACCTTCTGAAATCAGGCCGTTTACAGAATCCACCAGGGC
>JALNXR010000262.1 GCA_023230265.1 Bacteroidales bacterium
GAAGGAGAAATTTTATATAGACTCCATCACTGCAGAAAAGGTTTTTCTGGGCTTTACTTATAAGGAGATCAAGGAGAGAGAGGTAAGTCTCGGCCTTGACCTTAAGGGGGGTATGAACGTTATGCTCGAAGTGAGCGTTGCAGAACTTGTAACCGCACTCTCCAATGACAATACTTCTCCACAGTTCCTTCAGGCCATAGATCTGGCAAAGACCAATATGGCTAACTCCAGGGCAGATTTTATCACCCTTTTTGCCGAGGCGTGGGAAAAAGTTGCACCCGGCCAGAGATTATCCCAGGTTTTCGGTACATATGAGATGAAGGACAGGATCAAACCCGAAACATCAAATGCAGAGGTTATTAATGTGATAAGGGAGGAGGCAGAGAGTGCAATTTCCAACTCTTTTAATGTCTTGAGGAACAGGATAGACCGTTTTGGTGTCACTCAGCCCAATATCCAGAAAATAGGAAGCACAGGCCGTATTTTAGTCGAACTTCCCGGTGTAAAGGAACCGGAACGTGTCCGTAAGCTTCTTCAGGGAACAGCATCTCTGGAGTTTTGGGAAACCTATGAGAATCAAGAGGTTTATCAGTATCTCACCGAGGCAGATCAGGTAATTAAAAATCTGATAGAGAGTCAGGCAGTATCTGACACCACTCTTGCCGCTCTCACTGCCCGGGGAACACAAAGCAATACCGTGGCAGCTCTTACTGCAGAAACAACCGCTGTTAAAGATAGTGCCGCAGGAAAAACAGAGGCAGCCGATACATTACTCAGTCAGATACTGGGAGAAGACACCCTCTCGGTGGATCAGGCCGCCCTTGCAAAACAGAATCCGCTCTTTTTCCTTCTTAATCCGAGTGTAAGTCAGGGTCAGCTGATTCCCGGCCCCTGCGTGGGTAGAGCACACTATAAAGACACTGCAGCAATAGGAGCCTGGCTGAGAAATCCTCAGGTTCAGGCTGTTTTCCCGGGCGATGTAAAGTTACTCTGGACAGTTAAGGCGATAGATCCCGCTGAGACAGTTTTTGAACTCATTGCAATTAAGGCTAATACAAGGGACGGTAAAGCACCGCTTGACGGAGGAGTTATCACAGATGCCCGCAAGGAGTTCGGAAGCAACAGTGGTGTTCCGGAAGTGGGAATGGGCATGAATGCAGAGGGAGCAAGAACCTGGGCAACCATGACTGCAAATAATATCGGCAAATGTATTGCTATTGTACTGGACGGAATGGTTTACTCCTATCCCAGGGTTAATTCCGAGATCACCGGCGGCCGTTCGGCAATCTCCGGAAACTTTACCGTACAGGAGGCAGATGACCTTGCAAACGTATTGAAATCAGGGAAACTTCCCGCACCTGCAAGAATTGTTCAGGAGGCTGTGGTTGGTCCGACACTGGGAACAGAGTCCATAAATGCAGGACTTTTCTCCTTTGCAATAGCATTCCTGCTTGTACTGTTATATATGATATTTTTCTACAGCAACGCAGGTGTAGCCTCCTGCTTTGCCCTTATAGCCAATGTGGTTTTCCTGATGGGTACACTGGTTTCATTCGGAGCAGTACTTACCCTGCCGGGAATAGCGGGTATTGTTCTGACTATGGGTATGGCAGTGGATGCCAATGTAATTATCTATGAGAGGATCAAGGAGGAGATAAGGGCCGGCAAAGCGCTGAGACTTGCAATAGCGGACGGATATAAAAATGCATATTCTGCAATTATTGACGGTCAGCTGACAACAATAATAACAGGTATAGTGCTGGCGATCTTCGGAACAGGTCCTGTTCAGGGCTTTGCAACCACGCTGGTAATCGGTATCATCACATCACTTGCAACTTCAATTTTTATTACCAGATTGATTTTTGAAGGAAGGCTTGCCAGAAACAAGAACATCTCTTTCTCAAACAAACTGACAAGGAACTTCCTCAGCAACACAAAGATCAATTTCATGGGATTGAAAAAGATAGGCTATACATTATCAATCGCTTTGATTGTAATATCATTTGCCTCTATGGCTTTTAAAGGTTTCTCCTACGGAGTTGACTTTACAGGTGGCCGTACATATGTTGTAAGGTTTGATCAGAGTGTAAGTTCAGAAGCTGTGAGAAATGCAGTAGTGAATGAATTTGAAGAGGGAATTGAGGTTAAACAGTTTGGAGGTGAAAGCCAAATGAAGATCACTACCAAATATATGATAAATGACAACTCCTCCGAGACAGATGCATTGGTGGACGGAAAGCTTTATAATGCTCTCAATGGTCTCTATGCTAATGGGATAACGCTGGAAGAATTTCTTTCAACTACAGACAATCCAAACGGTATTATTAGCTCTGAGAAGGTAGGACCGACAATTGCAGATGATATACAAAGATCGGCAGTCATTGCTGTAATAATCTCACTGTTTGCAATATTTCTCTATATTGCATTCCGTTTCCGCAGCTGGAAATGGGGAACAGGTGGTGTTCTTGGTCTTGCGCACAATGCATTGATAGTAATCGGATTCTTCTCATTGTTTACCGGAGTTTTACCTTTCACACTAGATATTGACCAGACATTTATCGCTGCAATTCTTACCATTATCGGTTACACCATTAATGATACCGTAATTGTGTTTGACAGGATCAGGGAGTACAGAGGGCTATATCCAAAGAGGGAGTTAAAACAGAATATCAATGAAGCTATAAACAGCACCCTTGCCAGAACTGTAAACACCAGCGGAACAACCTTAGTAGTACTGCTTTCAATAGCAATTTTTGGCGGAGATGTAATCAGGGGATTTGCAATCGCACTGGTTGTCGGAGTAATTGTGGGGACCTACTCTACAATCTTTGTAGCAACACCGGTTGTATATGACATTTATGAGTCAATAGCCAGAAAGGGTGATAAAAAACTTATTGCCAAAGGCAACGTAAGGAAGTAATAATAAAGGGAAATTAATCAGAGTAAAAAATTTCCGGACCGGAGCAGAGATTAAAGCTGCTCCGGTTTTTTTTCAAAATATTTTGCAAAAAGCATCATTAATGTTCAACTTTGTATACTTTCAACAATAAATCAATTAAATAATAAAAAATATCATTATGGAACTTCCTTTTTCAGAATCCTTTAAAATTAAAATGGTAGAAAGCATCCGCAAGAGCACAAGACAGGAGCGTCAAGAGTGGATAAAAGATGCAGGGTATAATCTTTTTAACCTAAAAAGTGATTATGTCTTTATAGATCTTCTTACCGACTCGGGAACCGGTGCGATGAGTGATAAACAATGGTCAGCTATAATGGAGGGGGATGAAAGCTATGCGGGAGCCCGTTCATACTACAGGCTCAAAGAGGCGATTACAGACATTACCGGATTTCCCTATTTTCTCCCGACTCATCAGGGAAGGGCTGCCGAGAATGTTCTCTTCTCTTCTCTCATAAAAGCAGGGGATATCGTACCGGGGAACTCGCACTTT
>JALNXR010000017.1 GCA_023230265.1 Bacteroidales bacterium
CTGTGGAAAGAGCTTAATGGTTTTGTGAACAACGGCGAAGTGGAGATTGACAACAATCTAGTGGAAAACCTAATCCGTGTTCCCGCGCTTGGCAAGAAAAACTGGTTGTTTTTTGGCTCCAAAGATGCCGGTGAACAAAACGCCATCATAATGACAGTTCTGCTAAACTGCAAAATCCTTGGGATAAACCCTGAGGAATATCTGACTGACGTGCTCAGCCGCCTTCCGCATCTCACAAACCATCAGGCCCGCGAGCTGACACCGGCCAAGTGGCTTGCAGCCCGCCAATCACAGTCCATGACCGGTTAACACTACCGGCCCAAATTATCATAGGTCAAAGTTAAGACGCTTACATTGATACTCAGGACCTCAAAAAAGAACGTTCATCTTAAAAAATCCGCTTAGAAAATGTTATTTTATTTCCGTGTGGACTCTTAGCCTCTGTAATTATTTGAACGACAGCAAATCGCCTAATCTGGTGGCCGGGGACTGACCCAGAAGGCCATTGCACAATTGTTTAATGTTGAAGTTCCGGCCATCAGTAAACACTTAGGAAATATTTTTGATTCTGGGTAACTGGAACGGGACGCAACTGTTTCCATTTTGGAAACAGTTCGTCAGGAGGGCAGGCGCAACGTCAAAAGAAGGTTGGAATATTACAACCTTGACGTCATTATTGCAGTCGGATACCGGATCAACAGCTAGCAGGGTACGCAGTTTTGTATCTGGTCCACCAAAACCTTGAAGGACTTCATTATCAAAGGTTTTGTACTGGATGACGAACGGCTCAAACAGGGAAAGCACTTCGGTAAAGATTATTTTGATGAACTTCTGGAACGCATACGTGAAATCTAGGCCAGCGAGCGATGGTTTTATCAAAAAATCACCGATATTTATGCACTCTTGACAGATTATGACAAAAACGCTCCAATTACCAAGGGGTTTTTCGCAACGGCACATGACACCAACACAGTTTACGGTGTTAACAATCGCTTCTGACCACTTCTTCGAAAATATCGCCTGTCTTGTATTTGATCAATTCCTGACCAGAAAACATTAATATGGGCAAACGGGAAGTCAGACGAAAACAACCGCTATGGGAAGTCAAGCATTTTTTTTATCGAAAGTATTTAGCGTATACCTCTTCTTCCTTTTTGATACAAGAAATTCAGAGAACCATCTTCATAGTTATGGAATGGAAGCACTTAAAGAGACATTTAAGCAAATGTTGTCTGGCGCACCTCTTTAAGAATTCTATGAGAGAGACATTCAGGTCACGTCCCAGCTGATTCTGGCTGATTTCCATCGGGCAGGATCATGGTAAAAGTCGAACCACATCCATGCTCACTGGCAACTTCAACAATGCCATGATGAATCATAACAATATGTTTCACGATCGCCAGTCCAAGTCCTGAGCCGCCCAGTTCGCGGCTGCGGCCACCATCCACCCGGTAGAACCGTTCAAATATCCGGCTCAAATGTGACCTCTCAATCCCGGCTCCGAAGTCCCGAACCTCTATCTTGACAGTCACTCCCTCGCGTCTGGCGGTAACCTCAACCGCTTTTGAATTTTCGCCACACCCATATTTGAGGGCGTTGTCAATCAGATTCACCAGTGCCTGCTCAATCAGTCCAGCGTGAGCATTAACAAAGAGCTCCTTCTGGCAGTCAATTTTTACAAAGGCCTTAAGATCCATAACCCGGTTCTGACACAGCTCAACGGCATTTTCCAGCATCTCTCGCACGGGAGTTTCACAACACTCCAGTTCTTTATTAACGCTCTGATCAAGCCGTGAAAGTTCCAACAGGTCATGGACAATCTGTTCCAGCTGCTCGCTTTGCCGCGCGATAATACCTATAAAATGCCGGCAGGTTTCCGGATCCTCCATCGCGCCATCGAGCAGGGTTTCAGAGAACCCCTTAATTGAGGTGATTGGTGTTCTCAGTTCATGTGAAACATTATCGACAAAATCCTGCCGGACTGTTTCCAGCTTGCGGATACGGGTGATGTCGGTTAGGATAATCAAGGTTCCGATCCGATTTCCTTGCGGGTCTTTCAATGCGTTGGCCTGCATGGTGAGAACACGTTCGTCACCGCTCTCGGCCTCAAGTTCAACACACATCTCAGCTTCCATTTTTGTCTGCGACTCCCGGCTGAGATCCAGAAACTTCAGGAGCTTCGGATACCGGATGACCTCACCGATATAACCCCCATCAATGTTTCTGGCATGCGCATTCAGAAGGTCAAGCGCGCTCTGATTGGCATTCATGATGCGCTGATCAGAATCAACCGCAATTACTCCCAGCTCCATGTTTTTAAGGATCAACGCCCGTAGATTGCGTTCCTCTTCCAATTCACGGATATGACGCTCCAGGCTGTCGGCGGTCTGATTGATGGAGCGCACCAGATCAGAGAGATGGGGAACAGGAGGCAGTTTTAGACGAAAGGAATATTCGCCGTTTTCAATGCGGGTTAAACCGCTCTGCAGATCCGAGACTGGCCCCACTATTCTAAGTGCTGCGAGATAGCTCAGGCCCAGTGTCGTCAGCAACACCACCACGACCATAACAAATGTCTGTTGGTTTGAAGCGCTGATCTTCTGATAAAGCGTTGTCATGGGCACCGAGACACGCAGAATTGCCTGCTCGGGCTGACGCATGTCAGCGGGAACCCGCCGGGCCACATAGAGCATCTGGCGCCCCAGAGTTGAGCTGTAGCGCTCCCTGCGTCCGCTCCCTGTTGTGCGGGCCTCCCGCACCTCTGGCCGCATGCCGTGGCTCTCCATCGCCAACGGCTCGGCTTTAGTGTCGCCCACCACCGAGCCATCGGGCAGAATCAGGGTAAAGCGCTGCCGGTCGAGAGCGGAGAGCCGCATAAAGAATTTCCGACAATCCTCGTTGCCGATGAATCGGGAGCCTGCCACCTGAAACATTGCCGCCGCGAGTTCCGCATGCATCTCAAGCTCAGCGATCCACTGTTCTTTAAAGATCTTGCGCCCCTCATAACCGGTATAGAGCGAGACAAACCCAACCGCGAGGAAGAGAATGATTATATGGGCACCAAAAAACTGCCAGAACAATTTTTTATTTTTTAACATTTACTTTGCCACCATTTTGTAGCCAATGCCGCGCACTGTTTCAATCATGGCACTGTGCGGACCAAGTTTACGACGCAGGCCAACAATCTGGACATCCACAGATCTGTCGGTTACCGGATAATCCTCTCCGTGGACAACATCCACAATCTGATACCGGGAAAAGACAACTCCGGGATGTCTGGCAAACAGATCCAGCATCTTAAACTCACTTAGAGTCAGTATTACATCCTCTCCGTCAACTTTAACCAGATGCTGTTTGCGGTCGATCTCAATCGCTCCCAAAGATATCAGGTTCTTGCTATCCACCGCTTCCACCGCCCCGCGACGGAGAATCGCTTTGACACGGGCCAGCATGACACGGGCGCTGAAGGGCTTGGTCATATAATCATCGGCGCCAACTTCAAGGCCTGCCACAATATCGGCATCTTCATTGCGGGCGGTGACCATGATCACAGGGATCTGAGCGGTTTTATCCCAGGCGCGGAGTTTGCGGCAGAAGCCGAAGCCATCCAAACCGGGCAGCATCAAATCGAGTAGGATGAGGTCGCAGCCCTCAAGCTCCAGTAATGCCTGAGCCTCTTCGGCTGAGGCGCACTCCGTCACCTTATAACCTTCACGCTCCAGATTATAACGCATCAACTCCCGGATATCGGCTTCATCTTCGATAATTAACACTCTTTCGTTCGCCATAATAATTCCCTTATCAGCCGCATTCAACATTTCCTGCTGCTCCGCCGCTTTAGGTGAGTCGCTGATGTCTGATAATTGTTCCATCCACCAGGTAAGCCACATCTTCAGCGATGTTAGTTATATGATCCCCGATCCGTTCAAGGTAACGGGCGACCGTGTAAATTTCAATCAGGACCTCAACGGTTATAGTGGATGTTTCCTTGGAAAAAAGCCCCACCACTGTTTGAAAAACATCACGATTCAGGTTGTCAAGGTTGTCGTCGCGCAGAATCACAGCGTTGGCTTTGGCCACATCGACATTGATTAAAGCATCGAGACAATCGCGCAGCATATCTTTAACCAGAAGTCCCATTTTCAAGACCTTGTCGATCACACCGATTGAAGGGAAAGCGGTTAACTTAATTCCGCGACCGGCAATATTGACAACGATATCACCAATTCGTTCAAGGTCGTTATTGATCTTTATCATCGCCACCAGAAAACGCAGGTCACGGGCCACGGGCTGATGCAGGGCCAGTATTTTCAGACACTCCTCTTCAATCTGAACCTCTTTTTCATCAATTTCATTATCACGCCCCATCCATTCCCGAAGGGTATCAGCATCCCGGTGTTCAATCGCCTTCAGCACAAGCGCGAGCCGCATCTCAATCTCACCCGAAAGACGCATCACATCACCTTTAAGTGCATCTATTTCTCTTTGAAATATCATCTTCATTGTTTTAACCTTTTAAAATTAACCGAAACGTCCCGTAATATAATCTTCGGTTTGTTTTTCTTTGGGGCGGGTGAAAAGCTGATCCGTTGCTTCGAATTCTACTAAATCACCTTCGTAAAAGAAAGCAGTTACATCTGAAACCCGGGCGGCCTGCTGCATATTATGAGTAACAATGGCAATTGTGTAGCTTCCGCGCAACTTGACAATCAGCTCTTCAATACGTGCCGTAGCCTTGGGATCCAATGCCGAGGTCGGTTCATCCATCAGCAGGATCTTCGGTTTAACGGCCAGAGCGCGGGCCAGACAGAGGCGCTGTGCCTGTCCACCGGATAATCCCAGGGCATTCCTGTTCAATCGGTCCTTAACCTCATCCCAGAGAGCAGCCGCTGTCAGGCTTTTTTCCACAATTTCGTCCAGCTCGCTGCGGGAGAGCTTACTGTGAAGGCGGGGCCCGTAGGCGACATTATCATAGATGGATTTCGGGAAAGGATTCGGTTTCTGAAAAACCATACCGATACAGCTGCGTAATGCGGCCACATCGACATCTTTTCCGTAAATATTCCTGCCTTCAAAGATCAGCTTTCCTTTACTGTGACAACCGGGAATCAGGTCATTCATCCGGTTTATCGCGCGCAGAAAAGTACTCTTACCGCAGCCGCTGGGACCGATAATAGCAGTCACCTCTCTCTCGGGGATTGCCAGATTAATTTTACGTACGGCTTCATGTTCACCATAGTAAACCGAAAAATCTTCGGCTGCAATATGTGTTTTTTTGTTTATCGCTTTTTCCCGAGTCATAATTTATTCCAAAATTTTGTCTGTTTAACACTTAACTAAATTTATGCCCTTCACCGAAGGGCAAGACAAACATGTTTGTCTTTAAAAACATGTTGTCGGTGGTAGGTCGAGCGCTATGAGCTCGACTGTAAAATTGTTATTATACGGGATCGGGCTCATAGCGCCCGACATACTTTACTGCGATTTTACTGTTCCGCAATGCAGAGCCACTTGGTCTGAACGAAGTCTCAGATCGGGCCTAGTAGCTTATTGCTCAACTGTTCAATGAATGAGAAAAGATTCGTATATCACAAGGTTTAATTTGGTTGCGGCTCCGCTGCATTAGCCTTTCAATCTTCTGCTCACCCGGGCTCTTATCAGGATGGCAGTGAGATTGAGCGCCAGGACCAGGGCCACCAGCGTCAGTGCCATGCCATACTGAACGTGGCGGATCTCTTCAACCGCTTCATGCTCGGTACAGATATTGTACAGATTCCAGGAGAGTGCGGGTGTGGGGTTCGACCACATACTGAGTGGACCGACCATCTTGCCCACGCTGACCGCAGCCGTAAATATAATCGGGGCGGTCTCACCGGCGGCACGTCCCATACTGATCACAACGCCTGTGAGAATACCGGGCAGAGCTGCTGGCAGTATGACGGTCAGAATGGTACGCCACTGCCCGGCCCCCAGTGCCAGGGCCCCCTCTTTATAGGTCCGCGGCACAGCGGAAATCGCCTCTTCGGAGGCGCGTATCACTGTCGGCAGCACCAGCAGTGCCAGAGTCAAAGCTCCGGCCAGAACGCTCTTGCCGTTTGAAACTTTAATGGTATTGATAAAAAAAGCCAGTCCGAAAAGGCCGAATACAATGCTGGGAACACCGGCCAGGGTGTTGACACAGGAACGCAGGAATGTCATTACAAAACCCTCACGGGCATACTCCTGAAAATAGATTGCGGCAACCACCCCCAGAGGAACCGCTATGAGCATGGCGCCTAAGGCCAGATATATCGTCCCCAGTACCTCAGGTCCAATGCCGCCGAAGAAGTGGGCGTCTATGGATTTATCAGTCAAAAACCGTCCATAAAAAGTCGTGTGCGGATTCATCATCTGCAGCAGATTATATTCAACACAGTCGAATAGCGGTACCAGAGCCGTTCCTTCAAAGATCGGGCGTCGTGGAATCAACACTTTTTTGCCGTCACTATTTTTATCGGAGTAATCCCAGCTCTCCTCAAAAAGGACGCGCTCTCTCCTGACCTTGGCCCGGTTCCACCGGGTCTGTCCATAAAGCCGGCGTGTCAGAGCGGGGAGCGGCTGGCCGGGTGCCGGTCCCAGCAGTCCCGCAACCTCCTCACGGACACTTTTAAATATTGGTTTGAGCTCTTTGCGCCTTGCACGCGGCATCTCAGCCAGCTCTTTCTCAAAGGCGCTGATGGCATCATAAACGGGTTTGCGGTAAGCAACGCTGGCGGCAATCTCGAGTTTCAACTTCTCTTCGTCACCCCGGCCAAACTGGTCAAACATCATACGGCGGTACTCGACGGTTCCCTTAAAAACATAAGCACCAATCCCGCGCACAACAATCGGAGTCAGAACAAAAAAAAGAAAGGACACCAGCAGCATGACGGCCATTATAGCGCATGCTGAAAAAGATTTATCAAGAAGCTTTCGTGTGGATAACCTCAAGTGCTCACTCTCCTCTCAAACGTTTACGCTGACGATTAACGATCCATTCACCAATCAAGTTGCAGGAGAAGCTGAAAATCAGGAGCGACAACCCCATGGCGAAAAGCACATGATAGTGCGCCGAGCCTGTCATCTGATCCGCCTCACCCATATCACCGGCAATGGTGGCGGTGAGCGTCCGGACCGGTTCAAGCAGATTGTACCAGGGGTCCGGTATCTGGGCGGCATTGCCTGAAGCCATCCAGACCACCATCGTCTCCCCCAGGGCCCGCATCGTCCCCAGCAGAACCGCTGAAAAGATTCCACTGATGGAGGCTGGCAGAACAACCTTAACCAAAGTTTCAGCCCGGGTGGCGCCAAGTGCATAGCTGCCTTCCCGAAGCTCACGCCCTGCGGCCTGCAGGGCATCCTCTGAGACACTGACAATTGTCGGCAGAGCCATTACGCCGAGAATGATGGATGCGTTCAGGGCATTTACACCACTGGCGATCTCCAATCCATGCAGCAGCGCGCCAACCGAGCGCAGCAGCCACAGACTCAAAGCCGCAAACACCAGCGTGCCGAGAGAGCTGAGTATCAGGGCGGCGGTACGGGAGAGCCTCTCTGGAGTGAGCAGATCACCGGCAACGTATGATCCCATCAGCAGCAGAGGCAGTGCCAGCGACCACCAGACCGCCGCCAGCACGGCACCACCGTGATTCTGGAGCAGAGGAGCCAGAACCACCAACGCAAAGAAGCCATAGGCCACCGATGGAATGGCGGCCAGCATCTCAATCACCGGCTTCAAAATCTGCCGCACATTGAAAGGCAGGATATCACTCATGCAGAAGGCGGCAAAAACTCCGGGTGGAACGGAGATTGTCACTGCGGCGGCCGTTATCAGAAAACTGCCCATAAAGATCGCCGCCGCCCCGAATTTGGCGGGTTCACCGGTTGGATACCAGCTCTTTGCCAGAAAGAACTCCTTCAGTCCGACCTGCTGAAAAAAGGGAAAGGCGTCTTTAGCGATAAAGTAGATGATCGCCAGAACCGAGAGAGCGGCCACCGAGGTAATGCAGAACAGAACACCACGCCCTAGAAGTGATAGAAGCCTGCGCACCATCTGATCTCTGGATGAAAGTGTTATAACATTGTTGCAATCGTTCATTTTGCATCTAGCGGCACAAAACCGATCTCTTCAATAATCTCTTCGCCCTTTACCGTTTTCATTAAAGCGAGGAACCTCTGCACCAGAGAGTCCTTCACAGGCTTTCCATTCGTAAACATATAAAGTTCACGTGCCAGAGGATAGGTTTTATTAAGCACCGTCTCTGCAGAGGGCTCGATGCCATTAATAGCGAGAGGCTTGACCGAACGGTCGACAAAACCAAGCCCGGCATAACCGATGGCCCCTCTGGTCATCTGAACGCGCTGACGCACAGCGCCATTGCTGCCGGTATATTCAGCGGAATCCGTAATTCGGGCATCTTTACCCATGACCAGGTGCATGAACGTTTCAAAGGTTCCGCTGTTTGTATCACGGCTGATAACCACAATCCTGCGGTTGCCTCCACCGACATCTTTCCAGTTGGTGATTTTTCCTGTATAGATATCACGCACCTGATCAATTGTAAGCCTCTTGACTCTATTGGAGGGATGAACAATCACCGGCAGAGCGTCAAAAGCAACGATATGCTTACAGGGATCAACACCCATTTCTTTCATGGCTGATTTTTCGGAATCTTTCAGGTCACGCGAAAGGTTGGCGATATCACAGCTGCCGTTGAGCAGAGCTTTAGCGCCGTTGCCGCTGCCGGATTCACTGACCGTGATATTCACACCGGGATTCTCACGCATATAGTACTCCGCAAAAGCCTTGGCGATCGGACCAACGGTTGTTGAACCATCCATCACCAGCTTCTGATCGGCATCAGCAGCCATTACACCGGCAATCAAAGCAGTCACAATTAACATTCTATTCATATCTCTATCTCCATTCAGTTTTTGTCAGGACTTTAACTTAACAAAAGTCAAAATGCCTTTTGAAATAAAGTTACACCCTGATCATTTGTCTAATGTTTGGGTAGTGTTAGAAAAGTGTTAAAGAAGTTCTAAAGTGCGAGAGTGTTTGTTGCGTTAGTCCGGTAAAAAACCGAAGCTACGTTAGAATTTTCCTTTGATTTCAAAACATACCCAGCTGGCCATATCGACATCGCCTACGTCACTATCATGCTCATAATAATCACCGACATAGCTGATGCGTAGCCAGCGCTTTTAAATAACATAAAAGCCAATGGTACTGAGTACGCACTGGCTTTGTTTTTGCATTATGGTCTTTGAGACCTACCAGCTTAAACGGAATGCGGAGGTAAATCCATATCCATGATAATCATCACCGGAACCACGCATGTTCTCGGCATAGCTGTATTCAAGGGCATTCTGCCATTTGAGTTTATGACCATAGAGGTACCAGTTAAACCCGAGCAGAAAGTTATGGGCGGTCTCAGCTTTGGTTTTATCTGCATTCCGATACGCATAACGCGACATTTGTACATCAGCGTCCCCCTCAAGACTTGTCACGCCGGCATATTGCAAGACTAACTGTAAATCATCTGTTAAGTTATAAAATGGCGTAACACTCAGGCCAACCAGATCGCTCTGATCGATCCCATTTGAATTATCCTTGATTCCCTTCGATGTGACAATGTCGGACTGAACCCCCAACTTGTCAGAAAGCATCTGCTCGTATACCAAAGCAAGAACATGGTCGTGATTGGCAGTGCCGACAGCATTCTTTCCTTTAAAGTCGCTATATTTGCTGGAGTAATCGGGGTCGTTGTAAACATAATCAAGGCGCAGAGAACCCTTTTCTCCTGTTTTGTGGCCAACGGAGAAAAGTCCGAAGTATCCACTGTCAAAGTGACCGTACTCCGCTTCGCCACTGGCTGAAAAAAGTCCGACTTTGTAGCTCCACTCATCTATATCGCCTTTGACTGATGTCCCTGTAAAATATTCCATGTCGAACCAGAAGTTCCCTGCGACGATGTTTCTTTCCGTAAGAATCAGTTTTTTTGATGATGTGGCACCATCAAGCGTAAACCCAGCAGATTGCTTACCAACTGTAACCGTGGCTTCTTCGTATTTGTCCCATTTGATGTAAGAGTCTGTCAAGCGCAGGTAAAATTCATCCCAGTGTCCTGAGTCGACCTCATTCATGTCCAGGTCCATCTCTGTGTGCAATGTAAAATCATGAAAGATCTTAGCTTTTGCTCCAAAGCGGAATCGACGCCACATGGCATCTTCCAGATGGGAATCATCATTATCACCAAAGGAATATAAATCTCCCTGCAGTCGTCCTGTAAGGGCAATGCTTTGAAGCACATCACTCTCTTTGTCCTCATAAAGCTTAGGCGCATCAAAGATCGGCTTCAGCCAAGATGACTCTTCAGATGCTACCGCAGTACCAGCAGCTAATATCACAACAGTTAATACGTTTGCTATCCGTTTTGTTTTCATATCTCTCCCTTCTTTATCTGTTAACACAATCCAAACACCTTGTCTGGCTTTAATGCGTCACATATTGTTTTTTGTTTTATTTTTTGTACTGTTGCTGTAATCTCTGAATTCATTGTCCATACGCAGAAACAGCTTATATTGCTCTTTGTATACAGACTCACCCCAGACGCGTGTTCCGCAGCGTAGATACTCCTCATATGCAGGACTCACCTGGCGTGTCCCTGAGGATACCCAGTTATCTTTGAATTCGTAATAATGATGCAAAAACTATGTGAGCACTCCATAAGGGGTTTGTTAAAGTTGCGTTAACTCTGGTTGCCTGCTTGTGCTTAGCACGCAGAGACACAAATTGCGGTTTTGGAACAAGCTGCAGGTTGTGATTGTCTGTGACGGCTGCAAAGATCAGACTGAGAAAGTAGCCCAGCAGTGGTCTCCGGCAATGACAGACAAATTAATAGTCTCGTATGAAATCAACAAAGGAAAGGGAGGGGCTTTACAAGCCGGCATGTTGGAAACGTATGGCGATATTGTGAGTTTTATAGATGCCGATGGAGCAACAAACCCAAATGAACTTCCGGCCTTAGCCCGACATATACTGAACAACGAATCGGATATTGTTATTGGTTCCCGGCGTACAAAAGATGCCGTCCTGCCCCATAAACAGCCATGGTGGCGCGGGTGTCTGGGCTCAGCGTTCGTAAAAACCGCAACATTAATTCTGAATATTTCTGTAAAAGACTCGCAGTGCGGCTGCAAGTTATTTGACGGTTCTCTAGCCCGTGGTCTTTATGCGCAAGCCACTACCATGGGCTTCGCAACTGATCTCGAGGTTTTATACGTGGCCTCCAAGAACAACTATCGAATCCATGAACAGGGTATTCGCTGGCAACATGTTGAAGGAAGTACTGTTTCCCCTGGTCAGCGACAATTACTTTTTAACATGACGACAATTATAACTTAACATTGACGACAATTAAAGCGCATAGTTATTTCATGGTCTTTTTTCCTTGTTTTTGTGTTTGTTACTGAGGCTCATCAGCTCGCGCCAACTCCTAGCATAATCCTGCTTCTTTCGAGCGGGCCAACCTCCCGGCGGGAGGAGTTCAGGGCAAAGGGCACCCGCTGGCTGGCGACGGCTTCTCGCGTATCTCCGCTTCTTTCGATGGGGTCAGCCACCCAATGGGAGGAGTCCAGGGCGAAGGGCACCCGCCGGAGGGCGCCGGCTTCCCGCGTATCCCCGCTTATTTCGATCGGGCCGGTCTCCCAGCGGGAGGAGCCCGAGCCGAAGGGCGCTCGTCGGCTGGCGCCGACTCCCTCGCTTAATCCTGCCCCCGCTGATCGAAGCCGACCTCCCGAAGGGAGGAGCCCGCAGGGCGGTCGGCGAAGAGCAGCGGGGGCAGGATTAGATCCCTTTTCAGGAGGTTTTGGCCGCTGGATTCCTTTTGCTTTCGCCTGTCATCTCCAGGATTACAGAGTGATGGACAAGTCTGTCGATCGCCGCTGCGGTTGTCATAGGATCTTTGAATATGCTGTCCCATTTGCTGAAAACCAGATTGCTGGTTATGATTAGGCTTTTCCTTTCATAGCGCTCCGCAAGGAACGTGAAGAGTATCTCCATTTCCTCTCTGCTCTGTTGCACATAGCCTATGTCATCAAGGATGATCACTTCATATTTATCCAACCCGGCAAGCTCACGCTCTATGGTAAGAGAAGCTTTTGCCGCCAGCAGTTTCTGAACCAGAGAGAACGTTTTTATAAACAGAACCGGAATGGAATGATTCACTATTAACTCATGGCCTATGGCAGCGGCCAGATGCGTTTTACCGCGGCCCGGCAGACCGAACATTAATATGTTCTCCGCTCTTTCCGCAAAGCCGCCGGTGATTAACTGCGGCAGCAATGTACGCACTTTATGCGGCAGGAGCTTCTGATCCAGAGTCGCAAGGTTCTTCCCGTCCGGCAGACGCGATTGTTTCAGCAGGCGCAAAGTTCTGCGTTTACGGCGCGTCTCCACCTCCTCTTCGGCCAGTGCCTGCAGGAATTGTTCATACCCCCAGTGTTCGGTTGACGCTCTTTCCGCAAGCTGCGGATACGCGCTAAGCATTGAAGGAAGACGCAGACTTTGAAGCAATATATCTAATGCGGGAATGCTCATTTATTTGCCCTCCAGCAGCTTGTCATATTCTGTAAGGTCAACGTTTTCTATGTTGACCTCAGGAGGTGAGTCATTGCGGCCAATCGGCATAAACTCTTCCACAACAGCCCAGCGAGGCAGAGCACCATTAGCGAACAGATCCGCAAGCACCTGATCGACAGCGCTTTGCATGCCGCCGGCGGCAAGTTTCAGTATCCTCAGATATTCCATGTCAGCTATGCGGTCTGAGCATTTCAGCAGCAATCCATCATAGGTTTTACGGAAATTCAGTGTCGGAAACATCTCCTCCCGGTAACGATAATCCCGGAATGCTCCAGGCTTGCGCACCAACGAATGAATAACATGGCGGTAATTGATGTTGGATTTGCCCCTGCCGCGCAGCCTGGGAGCACCAAGCTGTAATTCGCCGTTATAGTAGATCTCAATCCGATCTTCGTATATGCGGCCTGTCACCCTCTTGCCGATGAGGCGGCTTGGTACGGAGTAGACGTTTCTCGCGAGATTAACGGTTGACCACTTGCGAACCACAGCGTGCTCTTCAGCCCACTCACTGAGCCGGGAAGCTTTCAGCTCCGGCATGTGCTTGAGTTCTTCGGTGAACCGGTCACTGCGCAGGTTGTTTGCCTTGATCAAGACCTCGCACAAGAAGCGTTCGTACTCTTCACGGCTGGCAAAGTCACGGCTGCCGCGCAGAAGCAGATGCTGGTTGACCCTGCGTTTTATGTGCCCGTTAAGGCTTTCCACCACTCCGTTTTCATTGCTTTTCCTGATGTTAATGGTGTGCGGTTTCATCCCGAAATGCTCCATTAAATCCAGATACCGCTGATTAAAAGGCCGTTTTCCCGTGTCGTCTGCTTTCGATGGATTGTGGGTTGCCGATGTGCTGTTATCTGTCCAGAGCTCTTTAGGAACATGGCCCAGACGGAACAAAGCGCCCTGTATGCCTGTTTTCAAGGCCTGTATGCTCTCGCTGAAGCAGACAGAGGCCCACTCCCAGTTGGAGTATGAAAGTGTGCTGTGGCAGAGCATATGGGGGAACGCCTCCCCATTAATTGTTATCTCCAGTGGGTCCATATGCGTGAAATCAACGGACATCCGCTGTCCAGGCTGAACATCCTGTGGGAAAAAGACCTCTTTATCAGGGCCCTTAGTCGCCCGCCACTCACGAACCCGGCGCTGGAAAGTCCTTAAATACTTCTCCTGAAGCTTGCCCGGATGCTTTTCGCACAGATATTCAAACAGAGCTTTACTTTCAAGCTCCGGTGTTTCAAGCATCTCTTCCGCTTCATCCCAGATATCCGCAAGCGGATCTTCCCGTGTGCGCCATTGGCGCTTCAGCCCTTTCGCCTCGGAGGGCATTTTTGCTCCATGTAAGTATTTTGAAGCTGTCTGACGGCTCATTCCGGCCTTCGCCGCTGCCATCTCGATTGAACCTGTTTTCGTATGATTTTTCATCAGCAATCCTACCTGTTGATCTGTTACAGCCATAAGTAAACCCTTCTGCTTTTGAGCTACTTATTACTATAATATATTTTAGAAAAATGTTAATTTCTAATTGTCGCTGATGTTAAATTATAATTGTCGTTGTCCAGCTGATTTGCGACATATAAATTTGTGACTGATGACTGATCACTGTCAACTGTAGCCTGTTCACGGTTACCTATATCATCATAGACAATTCGGTGTTCATCCGAATTCATCACGGCGTTAGTTACCTCACTGCGATTATTATAGCCGAATGTATTAGTGACGGTTGCGCCGTTATAATAATCAATGCGGCTGGTTCGCTTTCCGGTGCTGTCATTGGAGTAATTAAAAGATGAAACCACAGAGGGCACTGAGCCCACGGAGTTTGTTATAGCGGTAATCAAGTTGCGGTTGAGTTCATATCTTCTTGAAACAATTACATTGGTTGTGCCTGTTGAGGGATTGATGGCTGTATAACCGCTGATAAGCTGTGTGCCCGGCAGATAGCTGTATGTGAATATATTGGTTTCGGTGCCGATGATTGAGGTGATGGTATTCAAACGGTTTTTAACATCATAACCGAATATAGTTTTTTGGACAGGATAAGCGGGATTTACAGGATTTAAAATGCATTCCGCATAACGCCCGTACGAATCATAGTTCCGGGTGATTACTGCTGAGGCGTTGGTTTCGGCAACCTGTCGGCCCTTTGAATCGTAACCGAAAGTGGTTGTGCCTATGCCATCTTCAACTTTAACGAGCTGCCCAACGAGATTGTAAGTGTTGGTAAGGCTTGGAGTATCATCGCTGTAATCCGTGGTACGGATGCTGCCTGCGGCTGTATCGCTGTAGCCGTAGGTTGTGGTTACGCCTCTTGCCCACTCTCGGGTAGCCATGCGTCCGTCACTGAGATAAGTATAAGCGGTGCCGTTTCCATCGGCATAAACTTTACTGGTGACCGCTCCGGTAAACGGATCATAGTACCAGCGGGTAATGTCGGAGTTGCCGCTTTCATCACGCCAAGTGTGAAGCTGGCTCATGCGTCCAGCGGCATCTCTTGCGGTTTCATTTGGGTATGTCGCACCATCACTGCGATACAGCTGTCCGTCACCGGAATAATAGTTAACGGTTTGCTTGCCTTGAGGATCGGTGACGGTGATTTTGTAAGCACCGGGTTTTCCCTCAACCGCTTGTTGTGTGCTGTAACTCGTTGTATTGGTGCCG
>JALNXR010000018.1 GCA_023230265.1 Bacteroidales bacterium
GAGGTGGCAAAAGAGCTGGGAGTGGTGCACGAAAAGAGCGAAGAGCTCAGGCTGCGTTCCCAGAGGGATATAGAGTTTGCAAAATTCAGGGAATAACCTGTCTTCATGAAACAGGGTTAGACGAAAGAGAGGCTGTCTGCATATTGACAACCTCTTTTTTTTAATACCTGTTTAATACCTGCAAGGTGGAATTTTGGTGTCAAACAGGAGAATTGACATCAGTCCAGTTTAAGTACCGCCATAAAGGCACTCTGTGGTACCTCTACATTGCCCACCTGGCGCATACGTTTTTTCCCCTTTTTCTGCTTTTCCAGAAGCTTTCGCTTTCTGGAGATGTCCCCTCCATAACACTTGGCTGTAACATCCTTTCTTACAGCCTTTACTGTTTCTCTTGCTATAATTTTAGCTCCGATGGCTGCCTGTATAGCGATGTCAAACTGCTGGCGGGGGATCAGCTCTTTGAGCTTTTCACACATTTTGCGGCCAAAGTCGTAGGCGTGGTCCTTATGGATGAGACTGGAGAGAGCATCAACCGGTTCTGAGTTCAGCAGGATGTCCAGCTTGACAAGCTGGGCCTGTTTGTACCCGGTTACATGGTAGTCAAATGAGGCGTAACCTCTTGAAACTGACTTTAGCTTGTCATAAAAGTCAAAAACAATCTCTGCCAGGGGCATGTCAAAGTTGAGCTCGACCCTTTCGCTGGTCAGGAAATGCTGGCTGACGAGGGTTCCTCTTTTGTCCAGGCAGAGTTTCATGATAACTCCAAAGTACTCTGATTTTGAGATTATCTGGGCCCTGATATATGGTTCTTCTATATAGTCAATAAGTGTGGGAGCCGGAAGGCCGGAGGGGTTGTGAACATCAATGACTTCACCCTGGGTTGTGTAAACCTTGTAGGAGACATTGGGCACTGTTGTGATCACATCCATATCAAACTCCCTGTAGAGCCGCTCCTGGATTATCTCCATATGAAGCAATCCCAGGAAACCTCCGCGGTAGCCAAATCCCAGGGCAAGTGATGATTCCGGTTCAAATACCAGAGAGGCGTCATTTAGCTGCAGCTTTTCAAGAGATGCCCTGAGGTCTTCATATTCGTCTGCATCCACAGGATAGAGTCCTGCAAATACCATCGGTTTAACCTCTTCAAATCCTGCAATTGACTTTGTACAAGGGCGTTCCCGGTGTGTTATGGTATCACCCACCTTAACCTCACTTGCAGCTTTAATACCTGATATTATATATCCTACATCACCTGTGCGGACCTCCCCAGTAGGGAGCATTTTGAGTTTTAGAATACCCACCTCGTCAGCCTCATACTCCTTGCCGGTATTGAAGAATTTAACCTTATCCCCTTTTCTGATTATCCCGTTCTGAACTTTAAAATAGGCAATTATTCCTCTGAAGGAGTTGAATACAGAGTCAAATATCAGTGCCTGGAGTGGCTCATTTTCATCTCCCTCCGGAGACGGAATTTTTTTAACTATAGTTTCCAGTATCTCAGCTATACCGGCCCCTGTTTTTCCGCTTGCCAGAAGAATATCCTCCTGGGAACATCCAATCAATTCCACAATCTGATCCTTTACCGGATCGATCATGGCGGCATCCATATCAATCTTGTTAAGCACAGGGATTATTTCAAGATCGTGGTTGATAGCAAGGTAGAGATTGGATATTGTCTGTGCCTGAATACCCTGTGTGGCATCAACCACAAGAAGCGCTCCCTCACAGGATGCAATTGCCCTGGACACTTCGTAGGAAAAATCCACATGACCCGGTGTATCTATCAGGTTAAGTGTATATTTTTCCCCTTCATATATATAGTCCATCTGAATTGCATGGCTCTTGATGGTGATTCCCTTCTCCCTTTCCAGATCCATCGAATCCAGTACCTGTGCTTCCATTTCTCTGGATGTAAGGGTATTGGTGAATTCAAGCAACCTGTCTGCCAGAGTGCTTTTTCCGTGATCTATATGTGCAATTATGCAAAAATTCCTGATATGCTTCATCCTTTGTCACCCTAAATTAACGGGTGTGCAAATATAAAAATAATTACCAAAATCATCGGATAGACATTATCTTTGCAAGAAGTGAAAAAAATCTATTATTATAATGTTATCAACAGAAAAACTGAATGAAATCTCATGTCAGGTAAGGAGAGACATTGTCAGAATGGTAAATATGGCCGGTTCCGGACACCCCGGAGGCTCGCTTGGCAGTACCGATCTGCTTGTGACTCTCTTTTTCTCGGAGATGAAACACAATCCTGAGAGTTGGACCAGAGACGGAATGGGGAATGACATATTTCTTCTCTCCGCCGGACATATGTCTCCTCTTTTTTACAGCGTTCTTTCAAGGAGCGGCTATTTTCCCGTCAGTGAACTAGCTTCCTTCAGGAAATTGGGAAGCCGCCTTCAGGGACACCCCTCGGTTGAAAAGGGTTTAAAAGGTGTACATGTAGCATCGGGTTCCCTTGGGCAGGGGCTCTCGGTTGCCTGCGGAGCAGCTATTGCAAAAAGAATGAGACAGGAAAACAACTTTGTGTATGTGCTTATCGGAGATGGTGAGAGTGAGGAGGGGCAGATATGGGAAGCAGCCATGTTTGGTGCACAACACAAAATTGACAATCTGATCGCAATGACCGACATGAACGGCCAGCAGATTGACGGCCCGGTAAAATCTGTAATGGATCTGGGGGATCTGGAAGCCAAATGGCGTGCGTTCGGCTGGGATACAATCATTGTTGACGGACATGACAAAGAGAAGATCTCCGCAGCTTTTCTATGGGCCAAAAAGCTTAGAGGCAACGGAAAACCAAAAATGCTGCTGATGAAAACAGTTATGGGAAAGGGCGTTGATTTTATGGAAGGGACCCATCACTGGCATGGGAAGGCTCCGGATAAAGCCCAGACAGAGAGAGCTTTGGAACAACTGAAAGAGACTCTGGGTGATTTTTAAAAAGACAAAAAATATGAACGAGATATTTAAAAACAGCGGTAACAAAGATACAAGATCAGGATTTGGGGCAGGATTACTGGAAGCAGGACGTAGAAATCCTGATGTTGTTGCCCTTTGTGCAGACCTCACAGGATCTCTTAAAATGGATGCTTTTGCGGCTGAATTCCCAGAGAGGTTTTTTCAGTGTGGTATTGCCGAGGCAAATATGATTGGCGTTTCGGCCGGGCTGGCAGTAAGCGGCAAGATCCCATTTGCCGGTTCATTTGCCAACTTCCTGACCGGCAGGGTCTATGATCAGATAAGGCAGTCCATAGCCTACTCAGAGACAAATGTAAAAATCTGCGCCTCACATGCAGGGATTACTTTAGGGGAAGACGGAGCCACTCATCAGATTATGGAGGATATCGGCCTGATGAGAATGCTTCCCGGAATCACTGTGATAAATCCCTGCGATTACAATCAGACAAAAGCAGCAACTATTGCAATAGCTGAATATAAGGGTCCCGTTTACCTGAGGTTCGGCCGTCCTTCTGTACCAAATTTTACTCCGGAGAATCAGGTTTTTGAGATCGGAAAAGCTTTAAAACTTACAGAGGGATCAGATGTTACAATATTTGCCACAGGGCATATGGTGTGGGAAGCCCTGACTGCTGCGGCCGAACTGGAGAGGTCGGGTATATCGGCAGAAGTGATAAATATTCATACCATTAAACCTTTGGATAAAAAGGCAGTCTTAGAATCGGCATTTAAGACAAAAGCTGTGGTTTGCGCAGAGGAACATCTGATTGCCGGCGGAATTGGAGAGCTTATATGTGCTTTACTTTCACGGGAGAGACCTCTGCCGGTTGAAATTGTTGCTGTAGATGACAGGTTTGGGCAAAGTGGAACTCCTGCCGAACTTATGAAATACTACTCTCTTGACTCAAATGCTGTTATAAACTCTGTAAAAAAAGTTTTATCCAGAAAAGTGTAATGTATGGACGATAAGGATCTTCTGGCACTCTTTAGAGAAGAAGGAAAAGAGCATTATGCCTTTAATCTTATAGTCCAAAAATATGGTGAAAGGCTCTATTGGCATATTCGCAAAATGGTTGCCTCTCACGATGATGCCAACGATCTGCTGCAGAACTCTCTGGTCAAAGCCTGGAAGGCACTTCCGGGATTCCGTGAGGAGTCCCGTCTTTTTACCTGGCTTTACCGCATAACCACAAATGAAGTTCTCACCTTTTTAAAGAAAAGGCAACTTCGCTCGTTTTTATCTTTGACAGACTACTCAGGCAAACTGGAAAATGTACTGGAATCAGACATTTACTTTAACGGAGATTCTGCTAAGAAGGCTTTGCACAAGGCAGTTCTCAGGCTTCCTGAGAAACAGAGGGTGGTATTTAACCTCAGGTATTTTGAAGAGATGAAATATGAAGATATATCAGAGATATTAGGCACTTCGGTCGGAGCTCTCAAGGCATCTTACCATCACGCAGCAAAAAAAATTGAGAACTCTTTGCAGGAACTACTTTAATCTTTTTTGAATTTGAATAGTCAAATGAATATGGAAAAGAAATTTAACATAGAACAACCCGGATTGAAATCGAATCCGTACAGTGTTCCCGACGGATATTTCGACAATCTGCAGAATTCAGTTTCAGAAAGAATCTCTGCAGGTAAGAGGGAAAACGGAGTATTAAGGATATTAAAGCCTCAGCTTGCCCTTGTATCGGTTTTTGCATTTGTTTTTCTTCTGGGATACGGCGTTTTTAAGTTGCTTCCTATACAAAGCTCCGCTCCGGAGAACTCCCTGACTGATAGATACTCTCTATTAGAAGAGTGTCAGCTTAAGTCCTCATTCATTGATTTTTACGATCAAAAAACAGATTCTCTTACTTCCGTAAAAAAAGATATCGATCCTCAGGAGATCATTGAATATATTAACACAGATGTCAGTATTCTCTATCTGGCGTCTCTGGAATTTTAAAAGGAATTTAAAATGAAGAAGTATTTCATATCAATTACTGTTGCCCTTATCGCAACAACAGCTCTCTTCGCTCAGAACCAGCCCAGGAGGGAGATGAAGAAAGGATGGTCAGATCAGCTCCAGAGTGAAAAAATTGCCTTTTTCACTGCCGAGATGCAGCTGAATCCCCAGGAGGCAGCCTCTTTCTGGCCTGTTTACAATCAATACTGGAGTGAACGCCAGAGTGCCCATCTGAATATACAGAACAGTCTGCTCAAAATTACAGCTGCAGTCAATTCTGACAGGCACAACTCCGAACAACTTAAAAAGATGACCAGGAACTATATGGAGAGCCTCGCGGCAGAGAGTGCTATTTATAAAAAGTATTATGAAAAATTCTCATCCATTCTCTCCCCGGAAAAGGTTGCAAAAATTTATATCAGCGAGGATAAATTCAGGATGAAGATGATATCCAGATTAAGACAGGGAGACCGCTCACCTTCCCAGGGTGCCAATCCCAGATAAATCATTTTCCACCCTCAGAAATTCAAACACACTCAGAAATTCAGATAAAAATTTCCTGTAAGCTTTTTATACTCTTCTGAATAATCCTTTCCTGCGTGCTCCTGTATTATCAGACTCTCTTCCTTTGGCCCGCAGTATTCAGAATCACAATTGTTTCTGTGTACAGTTAACTCCATAAGCCACCTTTTGTCCGGACCGGAAGCCAGGCTTTTCACCCTGCAGATTCTTGAGAGGATAAGACTATACTCCCTGGCAAGTTTTATAAATATCTCCCCCTCTGCCGGAGGAAGAATCAGGTTCAACCGCCCCTCTTCACTGAGCAGAAAAAACGATGCTTTTAAAATGTCCTCAAAACTCATCTCCTCTGTGTGCCTGGCAACAGCTTTTCTTTTAAAGGGAGAGAGCAGGGAGGAGTTGAAAAAGGGGGGATTGGTTACTATCAGATTATAAGATTCAGACCTCTCGTGCTTTATAAAATCCTTAAGGGAAACACACTCTGCAAAGAGATTCTCCCGCCAGGCAGAGTTTCCAAAGTTTATCCGTGCCTCCAGGGCCGAGGGGAGGTCAATGTCTATAGCGTTGATATTGAATTTAACAACACTCTGATTGTCTGCCAGTCTTTGAGCTGTTATCAGGGATATCACTCCCGTCCCGGTACCAATATCCAGCACCCTGCAGTTCCCTTTAAGAGTTTCATGTGATGTCCAGCAGGCTAACAGGACGCCGTCCGTATTAACCTTCATTGCAGATTTTTCCTGTTTTACACTGAATTTTTTAAACCGGAACTCCATCTCCCACAATTTCACCGTCTTTAATGCTCAGGCACCTATCACTCATGGAGGCAAGCTCCCTGTCGTGTGTAACGGTCACAATCGTCTGGGAATATTTGTCTCTCAGCTCAAAAAATAGATTGTGGATCTCTCTCTTGGTATTTGTGTCCAGGTTTCCGGAGGGTTCATCCGCAAATATGACTGCGGGTGAGTTGATCAGTGCCCTGGCCACAGCCACCCTCTGCTGCTCTCCTCCACTCAGTTCAGAGGGCTTGTGAGTCAGCCTGTCCCCCAATCCCAGGGATATTAGCAACTCCGATGCTCTCTCCCTGGCTTGTTTCATACTCTCTTTTGCAATCAGTGCCGGAATTGCTACATTTTCTACAGCAGTGAATTCCGGTAGAAGATGGTGGAACTGGAATACAAATCCAATTTTTCTGTTTCTGAATTCTGCAATAGCACCGCGGGAGAGTGAGAGGATATCCACTCCGTCAATAATAACTTTGCCTGAATCGGGTATGAGCAAAGAGCCGAGTATTTGCAGAAGTGTTGATTTGCCGGCACCGCTGGCACCAACAATACTCAACACTTCGCTCTCTTTTACCTCGAGATTTATCCCCTTAAGAACAAGAAGGTTCCCAAAGGATTTTCTTATATTCTCAGCCCTTATCATGGAGTGTTTTACTCCTCCTTTTCGCTTGCTTCGTATTCCTTGAGAAGCTTGTCCTGAACCTCGGCAGGAACTTGCTGATAGTCTGCAAAGGTCATAGTAAAGGTTGCACGGCCTGATGTAAGTGAACTCAGGGTTGTAGAGTATTTATTAAGCTCTGCAAGGGGTACTCTGGCCTTAAGAACTTCAAAACCCTTCTCACTGCTCATTCCCTCTATAATTGCCCGTCTGTTCTGGAGGTCACTCATAACATCTCCCATGCAGTCACTTGGCACCATTACCTCAATGTTGTAAACCGGTTCCATGATTTTGGGTCCCGCCTTTTTGAAGGCCTCTTTAAAGGCATTTCTTCCTGCCAGCTTGAAAGAGATCTCGTTTGAATCCACAGGGTGCATTTTGCCGTCATAGACAAATACCCTGATATCCCTTGCATAGGATCCTGTCAGAGGGCCCTCCTCCATCTTCTCCATTATGCCCTTGAGAATTGCCGGCATAAACCGGCCATCGATAGATCCGCCCACAATACAGTTAAGATATTCCAGCTTGCCACCCCACTCCATTGTATACTCCTCTTTACCCTTGATGTTGAGAACCAGTTCCCTTCCGTCTACCTTAAATCTGTTACCGGCAGGGACACCTTCGACCACAGGCTCGATCAGCAGGTGAACCTCACCAAACTGGCCGGCACCTCCTGACTGTTTCTTGTGTCTGTAATCGGCAGCCGCAACTTTTGTTATGGTCTCCCTGTAAGGGATCTTTGGCGCAATAAGATCAACCTCAATTTTATGAGTATTGTTCAGATGCCATTTAAGGATGTTTATGTGGTGCTCTCCCTGTCCGCTCAGAATTGTCTGTTTGAGTTCCTTGGAATATTCCACAATAATTGTGGGATCCTCAGAATGTGCCTTGTTAAGTATCTCTCCGAGTTTCTCCTCGTCCTTCTCAGATTTTGCCTTAATTGCAGTTCTGAATTTAGAAGGGGGGAATACTATCTCTTCAAATACCCACTCCTTGTTGCCTCCGTTAAGTGTCTGATTGGTTTTGACAGATTTGAGCTTAACTGCACAACCTATATCGCCTGCCACCATCTCTGTAACCTTCTCCTTCTTTTTACCCGCAACGGCATAAATAGCTGAAAACCTCTCTCTGGATCCATTTTCCGGATTTGTGAGGTCCTGCCCTTCTGTTATTTTCCCGGACATCACTCTAAAGAAAGAGACATCCCCGAGATGTTGCTCGACTGTGTTCTTGTAGACAAATACAGATGGCTGGCCGCTGGCATCACAGGGAATTGTTGTACCATCCTTAAGCGTCTGAACACTCTTTTCCGGAGATGGAGCTGTATTTATAACAAACTCCATAATTCTTTTTGCACCGACATCCTTTTTGCCGGAGAGGCAAAAGACAGGCATTATCTCTCCTTTTGCAAAACCGGACTTTATACCGGTAAGTATCTCCGCTTCTGTCAGGGCTCCCTTCTCAAAAAATATCTCCATAAGAGATTCATCACTCTCTGCTGCCACCTCTGCAATGCTCTGATGCATCTCTTCTGCCTGATCCAAAAGATCTGCAGGGATTTCCAGCTCTTCCCTTGTGCCGTTATCATCCTTGAAATGGTACATCTTCATCTTGAGCACATCCACAAAAGAATCGAAACCCAGCCCTGTTTGGACCGGAAACTGGACAGGGATAATTTTGCTGCCAAAAGCCTGGCGAAGCATATCAATGGAGTTTTCCCAGTTTGCCTTTTCATGATCAAGCTGGTTCACGCCGATGATTATCGGCTTGGAATATTTTTCTGCATATCTGGCAAGAATTTCTGTACCTACCTCCACACCCTGCTGGGCATTAATAACCATTATTCCCGAGTCGGCCACTTTAAATGCAGAGATAACTCCTCCGATAAAATCATCCGAACCCGGAGTGTCAATAATGTTGAGTTTGTGTTCCATAAACTCAGTGTAAAGGAGAGATGGATAGATAGATCTCTGGTAGATCTGCTCAATCTCCGTATTGTCGCTTACAGTGGTTTTTGCTTCAACTGTTCCTCTGCGGTCAATTACTTTACCTTCGTACAACATGGTCTCTGCAAGAGTGGTTTTGCCTGATTTTGTGCTGCCTAGCAGAACTATATTGCGAATGTTCTGTGTGGGATAGACTTTCATATTAACTTACTGATTATATATTTATTATTAATTTCAACTATGAAGTTTCAAAAGTAATAATTTTTTTTCATCCCACAATAACTTCAAATGCCCTCTCCATTGCTCCTCTGGAGGGAAAACCGGAGAGAGTGCATACCGTTTCATAATCAAATCCCTGGATCAGTAATTCCCGTGCATTTTGTATCCTGTAAAGTTCCAGTACAAGGGAGAGCGTTATTCCCGTTGACTCAAACACTGTTTTTTCCAGTTCTTTTTGGGAAATTCCTATAGCCTTTGCAAGTCTTGCCGGTGAACTCTCCCGGTTTATAAAGACCTTGTTCTCCTCCAGAAGAGCATAAAGTTTTCTGTTGACTTCGTTTTCCATGTTGATATACCTCCTTTTTGGAATCAAAAATAGCTCAATAACCTGCTTTGCGAATATGCTGTCTATGTGTTTTATCCTTTTTTAGAAATTTATTTTATGTTTTATATAAATATTAATCGTTTTTAACATGTATTTGTTGTTTCTGTCAAATAGAATGCATGATCTCAGAATCTATCCCCTATGTTTTATATTTGAAATATGGTTAACAGAGAAATCAAATCACGCATCAGGGAAAAGAGAAAGGCCCTCGGATATACTCAGGAAAGGATGGCAAGGGAGTTAAAAATTTCTGTCAATTCATACCGGCAGATTGAATCAGGAAGCACTCTGCTGATCAGCCCCAGAGTTGAGGAGATTGCAACTCTGTTTGGAATTGATCCTGTGGAACTGATTTCCGGTCCGGTAGAGGTAAGACCCGACCCTGTGATTCTGGAAGAGGTGGAGAATCGCTACAAAGAGATCATCAAAAGAAAAGAATCTGATTTTAAAATCCTCCTTATAGAAAAGGAGGCTGCTATTGAAAGTCTTAAGCTTGCCGTCGAATCAAAGGAGAGTATCATAGGGGTGCTCAAAGAGAACCTCCAGGCATATAAGGAATAATCTGCTTTTTATATTATCCGGCAATTGTTCTTTTTTGCTAAATTGGGCAAAATTTCATTAAATGAAAAGCGAGGTAAGACTCAGGCCGTTTTTATCATTAGGACAGATTGAAGCCGGTTGTGACGAGGCAGGGCGTGGTTGCCTTGCCGGCCCTGTATTTGCCTCTGCAGTAATATTGAAGCCGGGATTCAGACATCCTTTACTTAATGATTCAAAACAACTCAGTAAAAAATCCAGAGATATACTGCGGGAGGTTATTGAGAGTGAAGCCGTAGCCTGGAGTGTTGCAATGGTTGACAATGAAGAGATCGACAGGATAAATATTTTAAATGCTTCAATAAAGGCAATGCACCTTGCCCTTGATTCTCTGATTGTCCCTCCGCAAATGATATTGGTGGACGGAAATCGTTTTAAAAGTTATAAAAATATCCCTCATACATGCGTAGTCGGAGGGGATGCATTGTTTGCCTCCATCGCGGCAGCTTCTATACTTGCCAAGACCCACAGGGATGAATATATCAGAAAGTTGTCGCTGGAATTTCCTTATTACGGGTGGGAGAGAAATATGGCCTATCCTACCAGAGAACACAGGGAGGCTATTGCCAGATGGGGAAGCTGCAGATATCACAGGAAAAGTTTCAGGCTTTTGTGATGCGGCAACCGGAGATCAACGGGATGAAAATTTACATCTTCTGTATTAAATACCTGACACCGGCACACATAAAGCAAAGCAGAAAGAATACCGGAATTATAACCTCCGGAATGAGGGTGCCCCCCTCTTTAAAAAGAGACCCCATGCCTGCAAGTGCTTTTATAAGAACTGAGTAGCCCCCAAAAACCACAAAAAGAACAAATCCGGCCAGAGAGAAAATTATTACCGGCAGGGAGGATTTATTAATTTGACACCCGGGTGCAGGGAGGCAGTCAATGTGATTCATAAGTCTTTCTGTAAAACCGTTGTCTTCTATATTCTGAGTATTCTCCCTGAAGAATTTTTTTATTTGTTCATCTTTCATAACCAATCTTTGATAAATGTTCCGATAAATGTCTTCTTGCTCTCGACAAATGTGATTTTACTGTGTTCAACGGTGTCCCTGTAATTTTTGATATCTGTATTAAACTTTTGTCCTCCATATAGAACAGAATTATCGCACCTCTCTCCTTTTCATTTAATAACTTCAAAGCCATATACAACTCCTGGTGGCGATATTTTTCATCAATCTCTCCATGCGAAATTACTGAATAATTTTCAACTTGTTCGCTTTGCGTTCTGGTGTTCTTTTTTATGTTGTCACAGAAACAGTTATATGCAATCCGGAAGAGCCAGGTGGAGAATTTCGAAAAGCCCCTGAAAGTATTCATATTCAGATACGCTTTAACAAATGCCTCCTGAGCAATATCATCAGCCAGGGAGCTGTTCCCTGCACACAGATTCAGCAAAAATCTGCGAAGGGGCTCCCTGTTGATTAATACCTCCTTTTCAAAATCTGCCCTGGTCACGGTCAGTTTTTATTACTCTTTTCTGTTTCTGTTGATAACATAGGCTGTAAGCTGCCCAACCCCGATGAACAGGGGTATGAAACCAAAAGCGGCATATTTAATGCCCAGTAAAAAATAGAGGGCTGCCGTTATTCCGATTCCCAGCCCCAAAGTAACCAGAGAGTCCCTCAGGGGATCTCTCTCTTTTTCCCTCTTTTTCTCGGTTGGTTGAAAAAACTCAGCCGGTAACTCCTTTCCGTTTTCCAAAGCTTTCATTACAACCTGATTTCTGGATTTGTCTCTTATAACCTTTGCTACGAACACTATCAGTATAATCAATACTGCTGTTGAAAAGGGAACCAATATCCCTAAAACATCTGTCATAATTATTTGTTTAAGTTAAAAATTCACAAGTTTGACTGAATGGGTCAAAGAAAAGTTGCACTCTCGTAAGAAATTTTTTTCAGATATCTCCCTGCTTCAGAAATTGCTACAAATCTGTTTGGTGCAAATTCGGTCAGTTTAAAAAGCCTTTCAATTTTTTTTGTGCTTATCTGAGTGTTTCCCAGCGAAGAGTCCCCGCAAAAAACCCATACTCTTTTACTGTATTTTTCGGCCAGAGATAATACACCGCTGAGCAGTTTCCCGGAAAAGCTTTGGTTGTCAACGAACCCTTCTCCTGTGATTACCAGGTCACAATTTTCAATTTCTTTCTCAATCCCGGCTGTTTCAAAGAGAAATTTCCATCCGGGAGATATCTCTGCATTTAAAAATGTCATAAAAGCAAAACCTGTGCCTCCGGCTGCCCCGGCTCCGGGCAGATCCCGGCAAACCCTGCCGGTAAACCTCTCGCATAGATCAGCATAGCTATGCATATCAGATTCCAGCTTTCTGACAGTCTCTTTACAGGCTCCTTTCTGAGGTGAATAGACCATGGATGCTCCTTCCTTTCCTACCAGGGGATTTCCTACATCAGACGCAACTGTAAATTTTACCTTTTCAATAACTGCCGTTTTATCGCTCTTTTTAATCTTTGATGCCGCCCCGATTGTAAAAACCTCATCTCCTGATGAGTTGTAAAAGAGATATCCCAATGCCCTTAGCATACCCATACCCCCGTCGTTTGTAGCACTTCCTCCAATCCCTGTTACTATCTCCAAAGCACCTTTCCGGACAGCATCCATAATCACCTCCCCGAGTCCGTAAGTTGTAGTGATCAGAGGATTGTATTCCTTTTTATCAAGCAGTTGCAGGCCGGAAACTCTGGCCATCTCTATATATGCCTTATTCCCGGTAAAAAGATATGGAACATTTATTCGCCTTCCCAGAGGATCCCCGGCCTCAGTGCTTATTACATTTACATCATTCATTCTGCTGCCCTGAAGCATTCCCTTTAATATAACCTCAAGGGTTCCCTCCCCACCGTCTGCCATCGGTCTGACATAAGTAACCAAAGGCTCTTCTTTATCAATATCAGATACCATTTTGTAACCTTCTGAAAGACCTGATGCAATTATTTCACCCGCCTCCCGGGAGGAGAGTGTTCCTTTGAATTTATCCGGTATAATAAGAACTTTCATTTTAATCTATAAAGAGCGGAATGTTACAGCGGGATCAAATGAGAGTCCCGAGGCAGAAAAAATCTTCTTTCTTATGTTGCCTTTTGCACCTCTGACACTTGATGCAGACGTGCAGAGGTACTCAGCAATCTCCTCTGCAGAATGCTCCTGCTCAAACATTATCAGTATAACCTTCTCCATCCCCGACAAAAAGGGGAGCTCCTTCATATAGGGATATATCTCGCAAAAACTGTCGCCGGATGTGATCTCCGAGACAGTGGTTCTGATTCTCTCCCTTACCTCTTTTAAAGAGTCCTCCAGCTCAACGGAAAACGAGGGATTCACAATCCTTTGACGGGCAGTTTCCCTTGTGATGCCAGCCAGTACTTTAGGCATCATCTCAGCACTCACCTCCCTGATCCTGCTTTTTATCCAATCTCTTTCCAGTCTGGTCTCAATCGTGTTAAGTTTCTCAATGGCCTTTTGTCTCTCCTGTCTGCTTTTTGCCATTTTTTTCCTTATAATCAGAGTGATATATGCAACAAATATCAAAAGAATCACTGTAGATAAGGCAAACATTCTTCTTTGCGCCTTTGCTTTTTGTAACTGCAGATCCTTCATTTCAAGGGCATGTTTCTGCTCTATTGCAAGGACCCGGTTTTTCATACTCTCAGAATTTGAGTTTATATGAGATTTATATGCAATCCTGTAGTTGGCCAGTGCTGCTGAGTCGTCACCCTTGGAAGCATAAGTTTCTGCCAGATTTTTAAAATAGAAGTGCCTTCTGGTATCCAGGGTGTCATTTGCATTGAGGGCAGCCAGTTTATTGTAGTGCAGGGAGCTGTCCAGGTTAGAGTACTTATTATGGAAAGCTGCTATCCTGTAATAGACAGAAGAGAGTTCATTGGGTTCAAAATTAACCTGATCTCTCATGGAGAGTATCTTATTGAGATAGGATATGGAGATGTCAAATTCTCCTCTTGCAGAGTGGTAAAATGACATCTCATTGTACAGTTCGTAGGCTGTCTGAGGTGGCAAAGTGTCAATGTCGGCAAAACCGCTTATGATCTCAAGAGCCTGGGAGAAGTGTTTCTGAATAAGAAATGTCCTGAAAAGTTCAATTCTGAGTTTATATCTCTCCTTGTTATCATTGTTTAACTCAGCAATGTCAAGCCCTTTTTTAAGATAATATTCCGCTGCATGGTAGTTCTGATTATGACGGTTAATTCTCCCCAGGTGCTTGTACAACAGGGATTCGCAATATGGATCGTCAATACTGTATCTGTTCAGTATACGTTCTGCCTCAATAAAACTGATATAAGACAGTGAATCGGTGTAGAGCCTGCTGGATTTAACAATCCCTTTGCAAATAAGAGACCTGAAGAGGTTTTTTTGATCATCGGTCTGCCTGTACCATCTCTCTGAATTAATAATAATGGAATCACTGTTGGAAATTTTTCCGGTCCTCTCCCTTGCAATAGTTCTCAGCAGATAAAAATATGCTGCACTCTTTCTGCCCAGATTCTCTTCTGAGATGGTTCCAAGAGTGTCCAAAATGGATTCAGGCTGGCTGTATAACTTATCCTCAAGCTTAAGCAGTCTTGCAAAAATCTCCTTCTGCTTAGGATTTCCGGCAGATTGTCCCATAGCAACAGTCTGATTGGCACTCATGGCAGGAAGCATCACGGAAATAAGAAATCCGAAAATTATAAAAAAGAGGAGGTTTGTGCCGGAAATTTTTGTTTTCATATTGGAAATTAGCCGGTAATAATATGAAAAAATTTTCGATTATCAAACTTGAGTCACAATTTAGCGGTTATAAAATTGGTGGTTTAATATATCCGACTTTAAATGACTGAAAAATTTTAACTTTGTAGGTTTAAAACACTAAAAAAATGAAAAAAGTAATATTACCGCTCATTGCAGCTCTTCTTATCTTCGTACCTGCCAAAGGAGATGAGGGCATGTGGCTGCTTCCTCTGATTGAAAAACTCAATATCAAAAAGATGTCTGAACTTGGATTCAGACTGACAGCCAAAGATATTTACAATATAAACGGTTCCTCACTCAAAGATGCCGTAGTCCATTTTGGAGGTGGCTGCACTGCGGAGATTGTCTCTGCAGAGGGGCTGCTCCTTACTAACCACCACTGCGGTTACGGTGCCATTCAGAAACTGAGCACAGTCGAGCACGATTATCTACAGGATGGCTACTGGGCTATGAACCGCAGCCAGGAACTTCCTGCCCCGGGACTTAATGTTACCTTTCTGG
>JALNXR010000264.1 GCA_023230265.1 Bacteroidales bacterium
ATAAGGTTGTTTTACCTGACTGACGAGGGCCGGTTAAAGTAATTACAGGAAAATAATTATATATTTCAAGAATTGTCTTGGTAATAGCCCTGTTAATAAAAATCTTGTCCATATCACATTTCTATTTATGTAAATTTAAAGTGCCACTTCAAATTTACATAAATATTTTTATTTCTGCAGTGTTTACCTGTTTTCTTCGTTTAGTAAGGTGGTTTTTTTATAAAGATATCTCAATACAAAATACCCGACCCCCGTCAGGATAGTCATTACTATTAAGAAATAGTTGAATTTGTATGTTTTTCCGATTAATTCACCAGCAATATCATATAAACAGAATACCAGGAACAGTTCAAATAATCCGGTCCTTTCATTTTTCAATACCTTCTTCCAGCTAAACGGGATATCGGTTTTCTTGTAATTGGAAAACCGGAGAAAGAAAGCCGGTACATTTTTTGACCACTCCAAATAACTGTCGCCAAACTTTTTTCTTAAGAACTGTTCTTCCGAGAACATAATTCTTTCATAGTAAATCCAAAACATCAGAACAAAAGCGACTATGAACCAGATATGTCCGCAAAGCATAGCTACACCCAACCACATAAAGAAATTTCCGAGATACAGAGGATGCCTGACGATTGAGTAAGCTCCCGCAGTGTTCAATTTATCAGCTATCTGACCTGCTTTTGTATTTCTTCCGGAGGTCGCTTTGGGAGTGTGGCCGACTGTATAAACACGAATGAAAAAACCCACCAACGAGATAGCAAGGGCAAACATCTCATAGTAAATTTCATAAGGTGTATCTTCCAAAAAAAATGTAGAGGGATAAATTTCTCTCCTGAGGTATAGTACTGTTCCAACCAGAAAAACAGTTAAGGGCAGGTAACTTCTGTATTTAAAGAGCCAATTCCCCTGAATTTCCATTTCTTCCTGTAATGCCATATTTCATATTGTTAAGTAAGGTTAAAGTCCTGATCCGAACTCAACAATAAAATTTCGAAAAAATCAGATTTTTGCAAAGAGAATCATATAATTATGTCCTCTCTCTTTGGCACATTTGGGGCAATAGGCATAATGAATATAATAATCTTTAGCAGAGAGGCCCTTTTCTTTGAGGTATCTATCCATCTCTTTTATGTATTTGGGAACAGTGTTGTATGCCCCGTCAAACACACCTGCAATAAAGGATCCGGTAATCGAAGTATTATTTGCTCCTTCAACCGGTTTGGTGACGGCGTAGTAGATTTCTGATTTGAATGCAGAGGGATCCCTGAACAGAATCAATGCTTCACTCTTGTCAGGAATATTTGCCTCAGATTTTTCTACCATTTGATACATTTTTGTAATCTTTTTCCCTATCGAGGGTGGGAAGGGAATATGAAAGAGAGTCGAAAGGGTCTCTTTGATAAAAAGCTTCTCTTGCCACTCGAAGCTCTTTTTGTCCCATTTTTCTACGTTAAATACGGGACAGCACTCCATATCCTGCTGATTCATTGTTGTTTTAAATTATTGGTTAAGATAAAAATCATTGTTTAATTAATAAGGTACCTACTTCATATGCTCCATACATTAAGTAGAGTGTTACAAGTATGTATAAAACAACCTGTTTTGACTTGTTTCTCACAATTGATATAAGGAACACCGGTATAACCATCGATATAAGACTTATAATCATATTTAGGCTTCTGGATGACTCCATTGTGTAGAATTCAGGTATAAGTTTTGGCATTACAAACCAGAAAGAACGAACGAAAAAGTCCCAGATGATTATCAGAAGAATGATAATATCAACCCTGGGTTCATTTATCGAATCATCATCGGTAGCATCCGCAGGAATTGCTCCGTACTTGTTTTCTTTAGGATCGCTGTCAGTAAGAGTGAGAACTAAGAGCCAAATAGCTCCGGCAACAGGAATAAGAGTGATTAATATCATCCATCCGCTTTTCCCGATATCGTGCAACCGCCTGACTGTTACGGCCAGTTCAGGGATCAAAACGGCAAGAGAGTAAAGAATTGACACAATTCCAAAAGGTCGTTCCCCTTCTGTCAACCCCATCAAGTGGTCCAGGACAATCGCAGCGATAACGAAAATCATATTGAACAGTGAGAACATCCAATACTCTTTTCGACTGGTTATTCCGCTAAAGGTAGCGTACTGTTTTAATGTTTTCAGATACCATTTCATAGATAATCTTTTTTCTCCTTACTCGTATGGCTTTTCAGTCCCGCCCCGTTTTTAAGTGTGGTTTCTGGTTTCCACAATGGCTGATTATTGTTTTAGAAAAATTCCTCCCGTTCCATCATATTCGATGTTCAATATCCTTTTCACATCTTCTATTGTTTTATTTTGGCTCAATATTATAGTTGAATCTTTGCTCTTAAAGAATGGAGAATATCTATCCCACCCGGTAATTGTTTCAAGATGATCAATATCCAGACTCACACCCAGTATATAGATATTATCCACTATCCGGGGTCGGGGAATTGTTACCACTTTATGGCTGTACTCTATTCTGACCGAAAACAAATTCCTTTTATTGCAATAATAAAAGAGAGAAACCATTTTTTCTGCCAACCAATGAATTTTTTCTCTTTTAAAATCAATGATATTATCGAATTTTGTCAGAGGTTCTTCCTTATCTCTTATGAATAGAGTTAAACAGATTTTCTTTTTACAGGAATCATTAATCCATGCATTAAAATTTTGCTGACCAGTGATATGCTCATTAAAGATTTTTTTAGCAATAAATTCTATTGCTTTTGAATCGCTGATGGAGGTGCTTTGGGAAAGTTTTTGACAAATTTTATCCTCTCTCATGCAAGATAGTGAGAGCACGATAATTGTGATCAATATCGGTATTGATTTTTGCATTTAGTCAATAATCAGCTTCCAACAAGTATCAGGCAAGCCCTTATAAGGATATTTTTGAGTCTGGTCGTGATTTCTAAAAGCTCTTCATCCGAGTGTTTTTTCATTATATCGGTAAACTCATTTTCCATAGATTCAATTATTGGTAAGTAATTAGTTGGTCACCAATATAGGCTTGTTTTAATTTAATGATTGCGTATGAGGAGCCAAAACATTCCTGGAAAGTCTTTTGAACAAATCCAATCCCGGGGACAAGCCATATTAAGAGGATTTTTATGATTTAGTAATTAAGCATCCACAAATCACAAGTTGATACCAGATTATGAATAATCCGCAGAAAGACCGGATCTAATAATTTTATCCAAATATATATGAAAAAATTATATAAACCGAGTTAGAAAAAATATTTTTTTGTAATTATTTTCGACTGGACATATTTTTCAGCTCTAATTTCTGTTTTTCAGTACAATACCAGCTACTGCCACTATAAAGATTCAGAGACTAATACCCGGATCAGGAAGTTATTGGGATTATTATTTTTTGATTATTATAAAGTAATAA
>JALNXR010000265.1 GCA_023230265.1 Bacteroidales bacterium
AAGAACAGCAGTGCAAGGGAGGGAGCTCTGCTCTACCTTACCAAACCTCTGGGTATCGGACTGGTAACCACTGCCGAAAAGTTCGGGATGGTCATGGAGGAAGACAGGATCTGCGCTCTCAACCTTATGACAACTCTCAACAGTGCAGGAGCCTTGCTCTCCGATATAGAAGGTGTTGTGGCCATGACAGATGTCACCGGATTCGGTCTTCTGGGACATACCCTTGAGATGGCTGAGGGGAGCGGATTAAAGGCGGTGATTGAGTATGACAAGGTGCCAAGGATTGAGGGAGCCGGTTATTATATTGAAAAAGAGTGCATCCCCGGAGGGACAGGCCGTAATTACAGGAGCTTTTCACATAAGATATCCCCGGTCACAGAGAGTCAGAAGGCCCTGTTGTGCGATCCGCAAACCAGCGGAGGGCTTTTGATCGCGGTAATGCCTGAGAGCGTACCACAGGCAGAGGCCCTTTCGAAAAGAGAGAAATTTCCGATGTATTATGTCGGGAAGCTGGTAAAGAGAGACAGCACCGGTGATATATTTGTAGAGGTGATCTGAAAAGTGCAGAGAAGACCGTTCCTGCCATATCCGGAAAGTCAACCTATTCTAAGCTGACTATCAGGGCCTTATACTGGTAGGAATAATCTTAAAACAGCAGCTCTCTTGAGCCATCTTCAAGCACATTTATTGTAACTCTTATACAATCCTCAGGGAGGATTTCCTCCATCTTTTCCGGCCATTCGATAAGGCAGAGATGTCCACTGTAAATGAACTCATCTATTCCAATATCATAAAGCTCACTAATCTTTTCTATCCGGTAGAGATCCAGATGGAAAACCGGTGTGTTGTCCCTGTCCCTGTATTCATTTATAATTGTAAAGGTAGGGCTGTTCACTCCGTCAGGCACACCCAGCACACGGCACAGAGCCTTTGTAAATGTAGTCTTGCCTGCTCCCATCGCTCCGTAAAGAGCTATTACGTTCCCTTGCGGCTTTTCCCTGAGGAACTCTCTTGCAGCCCTCTCCAGATCTTTAAGATTCTTTATCAATATTCTTTTTTGCGACATAAGAAATTTTCTTACCGGGGTCAAAGATATAAATTTTAGACACAAGTTTTAGATATAAATAAAAAAATGTCTATTTTTACCAAAAGTTTTAATCATACCTAAAACTTATTACTATGAGATTACCATCAAATCTAAAAAAGAGGGAACTGTATCTGGATAAAATAGAGCCTTTTATCGGGACTCCTGTAATTAAAGTAATTACAGGGCAAAGAAGGGTAGGAAAAAGTTACTTGATGTATCTGCTGATAGAGAAGATTCAAAAAGAGATCCCGGAAAATAATATTATCTATATTAATTGCGAGGATATCAGTTTTTCTACAATCAAAACATACACAGCCCTCTACGAAGAGATCCTGAAGAATAAAAAAAATGACCGGAAAAATTTCATTTTTATTGATGAGATACAGGACATTCCTGAATTTGAGAAAGCGTTACGATCATTACTTCTACAGGAAGATTCTGATATATATATAACCGGCAGTAATGCCAAAATGTTATCAGGAGAATTAGCTACTTTGCTATCAGGAAGATATGTCGAGTTTCCGGTTTACAGCCTCTCCTATCCGGAATTTATCTCCTTTCACGGTTTAAAGGAGAGCGAAGAGACTTTGGAAAAGTATGCAGATTACGGAGGCCTCCCATATTTGATACACCTCGAACTTAAAGGAACGGTTGTGTATGAATATTTACAAAGTATATATAATACTATTGTATTCAGAGATATCGTCAGCAGATACAATGTCAGGAATACACAATTTTTAGAAAAGCTCCTGCAGTTTCTCTCAGATAACATCGGTAATCAGTTTTCTGCAAAAAATATTAGTGACTATTTAAAATCCCAAAGCACCAACATCTCTGTTAATCAGGTCCTCATATACATCAATTATCTTGTTAACGCTTTTATTGTTCACAGAACAAACAGGTATGACATTACAGGTAAGCGGATATTTGAATTCGGAGAAAAATACTATTTCGAAAACACAGGGATAAGAAATGTTATCCTCGGGGGATACAAACCCAAAGACAGGGGCAAGATGCTTGAGAATCTGATTTACAACCACCTGATATTTAATGGTTATAAAGTTTATACCGGTGCATTGGACAATCAGGAGATCGATTTTGTCTGCGAGAAAAACAGAGAGAGAAAATATATTCAGGCTGCTTTGACTTTAAACTCAGAAAAAGTCATAGAAAGAGAGTTCGGAAATCTTATGAAGATAAAAGACCATTATCCAAAGGCTGTCGTTACAATGGATCCGTTCACTTCCAGAAGCGAGGATGGGATCGTCCATATTCCTGTAAGAGAGTTTCTGATGAATCCTTTCTGATATTTATATAGCCAGGTCTTCCTCCTGCTCAAAAAGGATTTTTGTCTTTTCCTTCATCCTCAGCAACATTGCAAATCCGATAGTGAGAACCCCTACACGGCCAAAGTACATAAGGAATATTAATATTATCTTACCTGCAGCAGAGAGCCCTGCGGTTATTCCGGTTGAAAGGCCCACTGTTCCCAGAGCAGATGCCGCCTCAAAAATTAGCTGCATGTAATCTTTGTCAGGATCTGTTGCAGAGAGCAGGTATGAACCTGCCAAAAGAAAGAATGAATAGAGTATAAGGGTTGTGAGTGCATTGTCCACCCTGTATGTAGGGAGCCTGTGACCGGACAGATATATATCCCGCTTCATGCTCAGTTTACTCTTCACAAAAGCGAAAATGGCAGAGGTTGTTGTGGACTTGAGACCTCCGCCTGTTCCTGAAGGTGATGCGCCAAAAAACATGATGAGGGTTAAAGTCATAAGTGAAACAGGTATCAGATTTCCTAAGTTGACTGTATTGTAACCAACTGTGGTAAGAGCAGACATTGTATGAAACAATGATATAAGAAATCTGTCATAAGGGGCGTAACTATTCAGTCCAGGTTCAAAGAAATACATCTCGGAAGTGCCCCATATTGTAAGAAGCAGGGTTATAAATACAATCACCTTTGTTGAAAAGCTGATTCTATATTTTTTTTCAGTTATCTTTCTCCAGAGATCAATCATTACAATAAATCCCATCGCTCCTGCATAGCTGAGTATAATGATAATCACATTTACGGAAGTATTAGTACTAAAAGCCATAAGGTTATCACTGTATATACTGAATCCGGCGGTACAGAAAGCAGACACACTATGGAAAATTGCACTCCATAAAGGATTTGCAGCCCCGCAGGAAACAAAGGAGATATATAGCAACAGAGCTCCTGCGACCTCAAAGAAAAGAGTGAAATATATAATGCTGGGGACTAAATTGTTTATGCTGATATTCCCCGGTACGGAGAATTCTGCCTGTAGAATTTTTTTCTTGATCATTGTAAAGTG
>JALNXR010000266.1 GCA_023230265.1 Bacteroidales bacterium
TAAAAACAGCATGTGCAGGCGGCTCCTCAAGAGTTTTAAGAAAAGCATTGAAGGCAGCGGCCGAAAGCATGTGAACCTCGTCAATTATGTAGACACTGTATCTGCCGATCTGAGGTGGAATCCGCACCACTTCGTTTAACTGCCTGATATCATCAACCGAGTTGTTAGAGGCGGCATCCAGTTCGTGAATGGAGTAGGAGCGTCCCTCAGCAAAAGATATACAGGACTCGCAACTCCCGCAGGCTTCAGTTATTTCTGTAGGATTAAGGCAGTTGATGGTTCTTGCAAAAATTCTGGCAGTAGTGGTTTTACCCACTCCTCTTGGTCCGCAGAAAAGATAGGCATGGGCAAGCTGCCCCCTGAGAATGGAATTTTTAAGAGTTCTTACAATATTCTCCTGGCCAATAAGGCTTTCAAAACTGTAAGGTCTGTATTTTCTTGCTGATACTATATATCTTTCCATACCGGGCAAAAGTACAAATTTTTATCTAATTTTGCATTTAAAAATCAGACGATATGAAACGACTTACTATTGTTGTAATATCAATATTGATGTCAGTTTCACTTTCCGGACAAAGACTCTTTGGGGGATCCGGCAGTGATTTCGGCAGTTTTGGAAAGAGGGTGACAAAGGTGGTGCTTCAGGGAAACACCCTTACCGATATCGTTCTTGCCGATGCTGTAAAGAAAAACTGGATTATTTCACCTTATGAATTTTGCTACATTGAGGAGTATGAAAGGATAAAGGAGGACACTTCCTTCAACTTCCTGCTGAGAACAGATGGTATATTTAACAAAGAGTATGAACCCAGACTGGAGTATCTTACACTGATTAAAGGGGGACCTGAGTTCCGTAAAGGTCTCTTTATGACCACAGAATACATCTCCTTGCCTTTTCAGTCCAGGGATGATGTTTCCGGAATTGCTCACGCTTTTCTACCGGCATTTCTCAATATTATGCAAAACCACATAATAAGTGCTCAAAAAGGGGGGCTGGCACAAAGTAAGAGGAAATCCATTTCCTCTTATCTTAACGAACTAAATGGCAGACAATTAATTTTTGGAGTAGATGATATTGGATATCAGACCGGGGAAGATGAAATAAAATGGACATTCAGAAACAGGGCAGAGGTGTCAGACAATGATATAAAAGAAAATGCAATGAGAGATTATACAAAGAACACTGCAGTATCTCTGGTGATATCTCCCGGCGACTCTGGCGGAGGCTATTGTTATAAATTGCTGATTGGTTCTGACAATCACAAACTCTACTACTTCAGAAAACACAGGTTTAATTCCGGCAAACAGCCCGGATTCACAAAAAAGGAAATAAAACAAATTTCCCTTCAATACAATAACTGATTATGGATGAACTCATTGAGGTGGTGGAGTCTCCTGTTAGATTTGCTCACAAAAAGGTCTCTTCCCCTGTAGCTCACTGCTCCTTTACCACAGGAACGGGTACAAGGGACGAAGATCCAAGGCTGAATGGTATTGCACATTGCCTGGAACATATGTTTTTTAAAGGGACAAAGAGCAGGAGTGCTGCAACAATAAACAGTGCTCTCGAGAAACTCGGAGGTGAGCTCAATGCCTATACTACAAAGGAGGAGACAGTTGTGCACGCTACAGTCCTCCGGGAACATCTCCCCAAAGCACTGTCACTGATCTCAGATATGGTCTTTAACTCAACTTTCCCACTGCAGGAATTGCAAAAGGAGAAGGAGATAATAATGGAGGAGATCTCCTCCTGCAAGGACAATCCTTCTGAGCAGATATTCGAGGACTTTGACTCGATGTTGTTCGACGGCCATCCCCTCTCAATGCCAATTCTGGGGACACCGGCATCTGTCAGAAGAATTACACCCTCTGAGATAACAGAGTTCGCGAAGAGGAATTATCACAACTCCAACTACACACTTTCGGTTGTGGCAGACATCACTTCCGGGAAACTGCAACAACTTGTAGAAAAAGAGTTTGGTCACCTGGCCGGAGCATCTTCTGCTTTACCGGATGACTCTCCGGCAGCTGCTACCCGGGTGCCTCTTCCAACTGCAAGGCACAGAGGTATAAAGGAGAGAGTTGTGAAAAGAAGAACCCATCAGACACACTGCATTATCGGGGCAACGGCTTATGATATTTATGACTGGAAGAGAATTCCCCTTGCCCTCCTGACAAATATTCTGGGAGGACCTGCACTCAACTCCAGACTCAATATACTCCTACGGGAGAGGAATCCTTTGGTTTACACTGTGGATGCAACCTATACTCCATACAGGGACACCGGCATCTTCGCAATTTATTTTGGTACAGACAGGAACAATCTGCGGCAGGCATCGGACATTGTAATGAAGGAGCTTTTTGCTCTAAGGGATAAGGAGATATCGCCCCTGCGATTAAAGGAGGCAAGAAGACAGCTAACCGGACAGATGGCCATATCTCTGGAAAACGGAGAGAACATGTGTCTTGCTATGGGTAAATCTCTTCTGGTTTACAACGCGGTAGAACAACAGGAGCAGATCAGGGAAAAGATTATGAAGGTGACTGCATCGGATATTATGCAGGTTGCCTCAGAAATTTTGTGTGAAGAGAGACTCTCAACCCTCCTCTATCAATAATAACTTTTTGGATATCAGAAGCAGATCAGTTTAAATTATTGAACTATGAGAAATGAGCTTGATCATTATATAGAGAACAACTCCTGCCGGTTGGATGATGTACTCGTGTGGCTGGAGAGGGAAACAAACATCCGGACAAACAGGGGAAGGATGCTCTCAGGTGCTACCCAGGGGAGGTTTCTGGAACTCTTCTCCACTCTTTTCTCTCCCCGGAACATTCTGGAGATCGGGACCTTTACAGGTTACTCGGCTGTTGCTCTGGCACGAGGACTCCCCTCCGGAGGATCTCTTGACACTATCGAAAAGAACGATGAACTTGAGCCTTTGATAAGGGAGGCATTCAGAAGAGGCGGTGTGACAGATTCTGTAAATCTGATATTGGGAGATGCACTGGATATAATTCCATCTCTGAACAAAATGTATGACCTGGTCTACATCGATGGCAACAAAAGGGAATACCCGCAATATTACCGGCTCGTTTATGAAAAAGTTCTACCGGGAGGATATATACTGGCAGACAATGTTTTGTGGGATGGAAAAGTCTGTCCTGAAAACAATTCCGCTGATGCTCAGACAACCGGTATAATAAGCTTTAATTCTATGGTTGTATCCGACCCGGGAGTAAAAAACTTTATACTCCCCCTAAGGGACGGCATCAATATTATCAGAATGCTCTAGGATTATTTGCACCTCTCTCCGTACGAGCGGTCCCTGGTATCAACTTTAATACGCTCACCCTGATTGATAAAGAGAGGAACCATTATCTCGGCTCCGGTCTCCAGAGTGGCAGCCTTCATTGCATTT
>JALNXR010000267.1 GCA_023230265.1 Bacteroidales bacterium
CATCAAAGCTAATATCACAAAGGTGGATGTAATTGAACAGCTTGACTATATCTATAACTTTTTCAGACCACAGATTGAAGAGAAGGGGATTAGCTTTAAAATTTCAAACAACCTCAAAAAAGGAGAGTCATGGATAATGACAGACCGTGAGAAGCTTTATGCAATTCTTACAAACCTTACCCGGAATGCTGTAAAATTCACTATGTCCGGAATTATTGAGGTTGGTTGCAACAAAATAGATAACTACCTGGAATTTTTTGTAAGAGACACCGGGATAGGAATTCCGGAAGAGAAAAAGGAGATGATCTTCGAAAGGTTTATACAGGGAAATGACTCACTTACAAGCAGGTATGAAGGTGCCGGACTTGGATTGGCAATTTCAAAAGCCTACACTGAGCTTATGGGAGGTAAAATCCGGGTTGAGAGTGAGGAGGGAAAGGGATCCACATTCTTCTTTTCTGTATATAACCATCCCGAGGAATAAATAACTACTCAAAGGTTTTTCGTTTCAAAAAAAATAAAAGGCTCATTTTGAGCCTTTTAAAATACAGTAAAAACCATGCTTGCGACCCCGACAGGATTCAAACCTGTAACCGGCTGATCCGTAGTCAGCTACTCTATTCAGTTGAGCTACGGGGCCATTTGAGGGGTACTACTCCTCGATATCTTTTGCAATATTGTATTTTCTCTCTTTTATCCTGGCTTTTTTACCGGTCAGTTCCCTGATATAGAAAATTTTTGCCCTGCGTACCTTACCCCTCTTATTGAGTTCGATTGAGTCAATAAAGGGTGACTCAACAGGGAAAATTCTTTCAACTCCTACGCCGTTGGACATCTTTCTTACGGTGAAAGTGGCAGTTGCCCCCTTTCCTTTTCTCTGGATAACAACTCCGCGGTATTTCTGGAGTCTCTCCTTGTTTTCCTCCTTGATCTTGTAGGTTACAGTGATTGTATCTCCGGCTTTGAAATCCGGGAAAACCTTCTTTTCCTGTGCAAATGACTGCTCTGCAATCTTAATTAAATCCATTATAAATAATATTAGTGCAACATTACAGACTCCTTTGTTCTTATAAGAGGTTGCCAAAATTTTGGGAGTGCAAATGTATGAATAATTTTTATTTAAGCAAAATTTATTCTCTCCCGGAACAGATCTCTATTTGGAGTGGTCAACTCCACTGTATTAATTGTTAAAAATAAAACTCCTTTTGAGAGTTGTGATATTGTTACGGTTGTCCCTGACATTTATTACCAAATCGTGTAAGCGTCCGCTTTTCAATCTTTCCGGAACCAGTTTAACGGTAAGAGAGCTGCTTTTGGGATCATAGTTGTAAAGTATCCACTCACCGTCTATCAGAACCTCTGTAAAAGATATTCCTGAAATATCATCCTTGATGGTAAATTTCATACTCTTCCTTCCGGAAAGGTCCTGGTTGTTTTTAAAGTGAGGTACAACCACCGGCGGTAGAGTGTCGGAGGCAACCATGTATTTGCCAAAAGAGGAGATATCTGTCCCAATTATGGATCCCTTAATAACTCCGCCCAGATACTCAATTTTACCTGAATCATCTACCCTTCCGATATACAATTTTTCGTCAGGTACATCTTTGCTTGTAAATGAGAGGGATAATTTAGCATGGTTATGAATTGGAATCTCAGGACTTCCCAGATTCCATATCAACTCATCCTTTCCATCAATTTTTTCAGAAGATGCAGTAAACAAAATTGTCCTGTAAAGGGATCCCGGAGGAAGAGTAAGGGAGACCCCTTCATCCTCATATTTGTTTCGGAGATACCAGGCCATAACCTGCGATTCCCCCTTCATCTGGCAGATATCCTGCCGGTTCGCTTCCGGTTGGATTAGTTCCTGGTTACCGGTTAACTGTTTGGCGACTTTAAAGTTCCACCTTGTAATGTTTCCGGATATGTCAGAAATCTCTATTTTAAGGTTGTAAACAGTATCTTTTGCCAAAATAAAAAGTCCCTGGTCAGAATAGTTAATCTTCTCTTTAAGTCCGTTCCCGGGTTCAACAAAACTTTTAACCATGGATCTGCCATATCTGTGTTTCTCAGAATATTCAACCACAGAGTTAATATATTTTCCCTTATCAAACGGGATCCGGTCTGGTATAAAGCTATAAACCAACTTATTATTAAGGTAATAGCTATAATTACCAACAGCAAGTCTGGCTACGTTTCCCTCCATTTTGTCAACCGCATCCACCGCTATGTAAAAGGTGTCAGGTACCGATACAACATTTTCAGGGAGTGTTTCACAGGAAGAGATCAAAGTTGTTTCCGGCAGGGTGGCAGAATTCCTTATTGAATAAAAATTAACCCTCCTGATCTGGGGAGGGATTTTGTCTTTGATGTTATAGTCTGCCTCACTCACGGGATTCAGCGGTATCTGCGAGGAGCTCTCCCTGATCTCATAATGGAGATGAGGACCACCTGAAGAGCCTGTATTACCGGCGTTCCCGATAATTTCCCCCCTCTTTACAGGAAAAAGTGAGCTCTCAGGAAAAAGGTTTACCTTAAAACTTTTCCGGCTATACTGCATCTCTTCTACCCATTTTGCCACAGCGGGTGCAAAGTTATTCAGGTGACCATATACGGTTGTCCTCCCGTTTGGATGTGTGATGTAGACCGCATGCCCGTAACCTCCGGGTGAAACTGATATTCTTGATATGTACCCTACCATGGCAGCATAGACAGGTGCTCCGGTAACACCACCTACCCTAAAATCCAGCCCCGAATGAAAATGGGTGGATCTCAGTTCTCCGTAGTTTCCTGAGAGGGAAATTGCAAGGTTCAGTGGCAGCCTGAACTCCTCATCCCCTGTAGAAGAAGAGCTGAATGCATGGGAGACACCGGGAAGGTTTAGTAGAAACAAGAGAAAGATGATGGTGAAGATCTTTTTCATCCGTTCGAAAAAATTCCGGTCTGCCTTATCGGGATTTGGTTTGAAATTCGCCGAATTCCTGAGCTTTTCAAGAAGTTCCCTCTCCTGTTTGTCAATCTTTCCAGGGGTCCATACCTGTATGTAAACCAAAAGGTCTCCGTTACCGTATCCATTTACATCAGGCAAACCTTTTGACCTTAATCTTAATATTTTACCAGACTGAGTTCCCGGCTCTATTTTTATTCTGAGCTTCCCGTCCACAGAGGGAATTTCTGCATCCATCCCCAGAATGGCATCGGGAACAGAGATAAAAAGAGAGTAGATAAGGTCGTTTCCGTCCCTTTGGAGCTCACTGTGTTCCTCCTCCTCTATCACAACCAGAAGATCCCCGTTGACTCCACCTCTTTTGGCTGCGTTGCCTTTTCCCTGGACTGTAAGTTGCATCCCCTGACCAACGCCTGCGGGGATTTTGAAAGATATCTCTTCGCTCTCTTTTACCAGACCGTCTCCTC
>JALNXR010000019.1 GCA_023230265.1 Bacteroidales bacterium
CCCCTCCTGATTGCAACCACTTGGTGGTTGCAATCTCTGTGGTTGCAATAAAAACCCCCGCGCCTCAGCCTCGCTCCCGCACTCCTGCACCCCCAGCCCCAGCGCTGCCAGCAGCTCCCTGGCAACCCGCTCAAACGGGATCATGTCGCGCTCCTCATCCAGCCGCGGAAAAACAATATCCCCGCTCTCGCCCATCACCGATGCCATCAGACAAAGCTCGCCCGCCTCAATCGGTGAAACGAAAAACCGGCGAATCCCCAGCGGGCACGACCATGGCTGCCGCTTGGCAATGCGCTCCAAAAACCCAGCGGGCAGACTGCCATTGGAAAAGGCCACATTGGCAAAACGCGCGGTTTTGATTGGCAGCCGCTCGGAGTAGGCCATAATCAGCTCCTCCATCAGCTTCTTGCTGGCACCCATGATATTCACTGGATTGGCGGCCTTATCGGTGGAGACACAAAAAAAGTGCTCGGGCGGATATTCGCAAAGCAGATCCAGCAACCCCCGTGCGCGCAGCAGGTTGTTCTCAATCATAGCTTCAATTGAAAAAACATCCTTCTCGCTGCGCACATGCTTATGCGCGGCAAAGTTGGCCACAATCTGGAACGGTCCATGCGCCTTAAAAAGCTTGGCAAAGACCGCATCACCGAAGTTGACCGGATAGGTCACAAACTCATCCGGTATGCAATATCTACCGTCGCTACGCAGATCGCGCACCAGCTCGGTCAAGCCATTCTCATTCGTGTCAACCACATACAGCGCGGCCACATCATAACACAGAATCGCTTTGATGTAGTGCGAGCCAATCGACCCCGCCCCGCCTATCACCAGCACGCGCTTGCCATCAATCCGACGATGCAGCTCCGCATCGTATCTCTCAAAGTCATCGGCCAGCAAACTTTGCTCACGACCCGTGACCTTCTCCCGTATAAACCGCTCTAAATCAAATCCCATAATCATGATAACTTCTCCAAAATTTGTCGTTCTGCACCCACCAAGTGGTTGAAATGCGTGATTAAAACCCTGCGACCTTCAGCCATTAAGTGCGCGCTTCCCCTTTTACCCTCCTGATTGCAACCACTTGGTGGTTGCAATAACCACCGCCCTTCAAGCAACCGCCGCGTGCACCGCCTTTTACCCTCCTGTTGCAACCACTTAGTGGTTGCAATAACCTTCGCCTTAGCGCCTTCACCGCGAGAAACTCTCCAGCGTCTGCCGCATCCCCTCCTTAGCTCCCACAGGCATCCGCTCCCACCCCAGCGCCCTCTTCACCTTCGCATTGGACACAACATAACTCTCTGTCAGCTTCTTTAGCCGCTCGCTGTTCAGCGGCAGGTGCAACCAATCCCCCACCCGAGCCATCCATGCAATCGCCCCCGGTGACATGCGCCACAGCCGCAGCCGCCGACCCTGACTCTCCGCGATCATCCGAATCAGCTCATTGGTTGACAGCGCCTCGTCATCTGCTACCTGATAGGTGCCGGACTCCACCTCGCCGCTGATCAGCCCTTCAACCACCGCACAAACATTCCCGATCGAGGCAAAGGAGCGCTCATTTTCAAAGGCCCCCAGCGGCCAAGGCACCCCCTTGCTAACCGCACTGTAAAGCAGGTTCAAATTGCCCTTATTCCCCGGCCCATGGATCATGCAAGGCCGCAGCACATAGGTGCGCATTTGGCTGCCAACCTTATTGCAACCACTTTGTGGTTGCAATAACCCCTCCGCCTCCAACTTGCTCAACCCATACGCTGTTTGCGGCTGTGGCTCCACCTCCTCTGTCAACACCCCCGCAACGCTATCAGCCACCGCCTTCACCGAACTAAACAGAATAAACGCGGCGCAAGCCGCGGATCGCTCTCTAAACGCCTCCAGCACCCTCTTCGTCAGCCCAACATTAACCTCAAAGTAACTCTGCGGGTCGCTCGTACTCTTCGTATCATGCGCCTTGCCCGCCAGATGCACCACCGCACCTACCTCACACCAAGGAATCTCCTCCAACTGCTCCCAGTTAAAAACCCTTTCATACACACCGCGGCTGTCGCCGCTGGTTTCAAGCAGCTTTGCTGTGTCCCCCACATCCAGTGCCCACAGTTCATAACCCTGACACGCCAGATACGCCGCCAGGTTGGAGCCCACAAAGCCAAACGCACCTGTAATTAAAACTTTTTTTTGCATGACCTTTTTGCCTTTTTGGAACCCTTTTTGAGACCACCCAGTGGTCTCAAATTCGTGATTAAAAGCCCACGCCCCGGCAACCAACCTTTTTCACCCGCATCAAACAACCGCCAGCCACCACCAGGCAACCACCCAGCAACCGCCGCACGCTTCCCCTTTTACCCTCCTGTTGCAACCACTTAGTGGTTGCAATAACCCGTCACACCAGCGGCGACAGCCGCAGGATAAGCGCGGCGACAGCCGCGCCCTATGGAATGCGGGTGATAACAAGCCGGTCAACCACCGCTTTTTCAAAGGCTCCCTTAAAGTCGCCCGCTGCCAGCTCGCCAGAGGCCACCGCCGCCTTGACCCGGTTCTGCGAGATAACCCCGACATCCAACAGTTTATCTCCGAGTGCCTGTAACACCTCAGCTTTATGATTCCGCAGTTGCTTGGCATCCAAATCAAGCACTAATTTGTATTTGTTCCCCAACCGCTGCTTAAGGATCTCCTCTGAGTATGTCACATTGGCGACCTGCTTTTTGACCATTTTAAACTTGCCAATCGGCAGATCAATAATCTCCAGTGCCGAGCCCTTCTCTGTCATCACGGCAATCACTTTCTTACGAAGCTCCTGCTTATCAATTTCCAGCGCTTCGATCTTGCTCTCGATCTCTTTAATCTCAACCAGTAATTTTGTGATCATGCTAACATCCCTCCGTGTTCTCTATGCACGTTTTTCATCTAAAAGCTCTTCGTATTTCTCGAAAACCAGATCCCTGCTAAACACACTTTCGGCCAATCTACGTGATCCCATGCTCATTTCTTTTAAACGTCTGGGGTCTTTGCTAAGGCTCGTTAGTTCATTAACAATCTTTGCGCCTGGGCTACCACCAGCGCATACAATCCCGCAGCCAAACGCTTTAAGCCATGGGTTCAACCAGGTAGATCTATTAAATATCGTTGGCAGTCCAGCGGTAATCCCATCAAAAAACTTGTTTGGAGAATTCTCGTAAAACAAAGGTGTATGCATAAATGTCACCAAATTAACATCCGCAGCCTGATAAAGCCGCGCAACTTCAACCTTTGAAAGCTGTCCAAAGAACTTTACCCGCCCATCAGCTTCCAGCAATTTCAAATCATCCGCCCGCACTCCATCACCAGCAAGCCACCAGACAATATCCGCACTCCCTTTAGTTGCATTAATTGCACCCATTACATCATCGATCTGGTTGCTCACACCCATTGCACCGGAGTAGAGAACCACAAGTTTATCGGCAGCCACACCATGTTGAGAGCGTACTTCACTTCTCACAACACTGTCCGCTTTAAACTGGTCCAGATCGCAGCTATTGGAAATTGTCTGAATCCTATATGTTTTCTTTCCAACACTCACCGAGCTCACAGCAAAATCATCGATTTCAGAACGATGTTCAGGGGTTACATCCATTGCCCCTTGCAGCTTGTTAATTATCCGGTCCGTCATCCCTGTTGAGCAAGTGACAATTGCCTCAGCATACCTATAGGCTTTACGCTCAACAAAGAGCGAAATCCACTGCAAAAAGCGATTCTTCAAGACTCCCACATCAATAGCCGAGTCCGGCCAGACATCGATCACTTCAAATATATACGGAAGCCCATAAAACCACCTACCTGCCAGCGCAGGGATAGCCATTGTAAGCGGACCGCTGGAAGCAATGCACAAATCATATTTTCGGCCATTCCTCAACACAAACCAAAGTGCATAACTCATGAACTTCAGAAACGAGCAGACGCGCTGTATAAAAGACATTCGTGAACCATATTTTGTCTTGCTGACAAATACTTTTATGCCCTCAACCTCAACAAAGCCTCTTTTTTTCACTTCCTCCTGCAGCCACTCATCATACCCGCCGCAGCAAAGCACATCCACACTATGCTCCTTTGCAACAAAGCGCCGCGCAAACTCGTATGTTCGTACAGCACCCCATCCTTTAGGGGTTGAAAAATATTGATGTAGCCAGAGTATTCGCATAGCGATAGGTCCGCACCTTAGGTGCTAGTTTGAACGCGGCAACGCCGCTTTTAAGGTGCGATTAAAACCAGGCCAAAGGCCGACTCAAACCAGCGACGCAGTCGCGTAACATTCCCGCATCTGCTTCGCAACCGCCCCCCACTGATACTTCTGCTCAACTATCCTGCGTCCATTCGCACCCATAACTCTGCGTTCTTCATCACTCAACGCCATCGCCTCTGCCAGTGCCTCTGCCAGCGACTCCACCTCTACATCCACCCACCAGCCGGAGCGGCCAGAGGCCGCAAAGGATGAAGGCTGAAGGATGAAGGATGAACTTCCAGTGGGTTCCTCAACACAACTTAACCCACTACCTCCTTGCGAGGCGTTTAAACCAGACAGCAGGCCAAACCAGCGGCGTAGCCGCCCTTTTAACCTCGTCATTGCGACCACTGAGTGGTCGTAATAACCGTCACCGCTCAAACCAGCCCCAACGGGGCGACGGCCTGAACTGCCCAGCAGCTCAGCCCACGGTGCTCCCTTCGTGGTAATCACCGGCACGCCGCAGGCCAGCGACTCCGCCACCACAATGCCAAAATTTTCATTCTTGGTTGGCAGCACAAAAAACCCGGCGGCTTTCATCAGCTTCACTTTAGCTTCGCCAAACACCGAACCAATGAACTTCACACTTTCACCAATCCCCGCTTTCTCCACCTGCTGGCGCAACCGCCTTTCGTAGCCAGCATCACCGCTGCCCGCTATTACAAGCACCCACTCGCCCCCAACAGTAGGGCAGGTGCTACTAGCCTGCTCCCCTTTTAATCTCGTCATTGCGACCACTAAGTGGCCGCAATAACCGTCGCCGCTCAAACCAGCGCCTCCGGCGCGGAACACCGCCTCCCAGGCGGTGATCAGGCTCTCGAGATCCTTGATTGGGTCCAGTCGAGAGAGAAACAGTGCAATCCTCTTGCCTTTACACACCGGCCAGCTTGCATCAACAAACTCACGATCAGCAGGCACAGCATCAAAGCTCTCCAGATCAACCCCGTTGGGCACAACCACAATCTGTGGCTCTGCCGCGTTCCGAAGGCCAAACCAGCGGCGTAGCCGCCCTTTTAACCTCGTCATTGCGACCACTTTGTGGTCGCAATAATCATCACGGCTCAAACCAGACGCGTAGTGCCGGCTCAAACGTTGCGAACCAGAAAATGGTGCTATATATCTCAATATAGCACCAGCTTCCGCTTCGCACGTAGCATGAATCACCGAAGCTCTTCTTAAAAACCTCCGATCAAACAGCCAGCCAGCGATCTTCTTCTTTATGGCTGAGATCTTTAGTCGTTCAGGTGCCAAGCATCCCCGCGGAGTTATCACCAGCGGCTTGTTATATTTCACCGCCAAATAACAGCCCCACCAGACAGGAAATGTCCACTGGGAATGAACGTGAACAATATCAGATGTCTTAACAAGCAAAGGCAAACCCCTCAACATCTCCCATGATAAACACAAAGCTTTAAAGGCTGATGGTTTATATAGGTGCAAGCTAACACCACCCGATTGTGCACTAATTGCTGCACTGCTAACGCATCCCTCTATACCGGTTGAAGCAAGCGTTACCTCACAATCATAAGCACATAAACTTTCGCACAGCCGAGGAACCGACTGCGATATCCCACCACCTAGCGGCAATCCTGCAACAATGTGTAACACACGCAACGACAACATCAATCCTTTTCTGCCCTGAATAGGTAATCACGCTCTGAGAGCTTTTCCACTAATACATATTTGTTTTTTATAAGTGTACTAATGGCACCATCGTCATTATTCTCAATCAAAATGAATCTCGGTTTATATTTACTGAAATCCAAGCCATCAAGAACCGTATCTTCAAATCCCTCTACATCCAGCACAAACAAATCCGGGCAGGCAGGTGCCTGCGCTTCCAGCAGTACATCAGTTAGTGTTGAAGCCTTAACCATAACAGAAAAGGTTTTTTTATAGTGACTGCAATCTAATGCGGCATTTCGATGATCTTCCTCTGCCTGCCTGTCAGAGAATGCCCCGTCGACAAAACTCATAGAATTATAATAATGAATTCTTATTTCAGTTTCGGTGAAATCTCTACCCACCAAAGCACGGTTAAAAACCTTACTTCTTTTTCGCTCCGCAAGACACTGCCGGTACAGATGCGGCACAGGCTCAACTAGCGTCCCCTGCCATGCCCTGGCCTTCTCAAAGTAATATGTATTGCTTTGTAAGAATCCATCATTTGCGCCAGCTTCGATAAAATATCCGCCGTCATAGTTAAAATATTTCTGAAGTTTACGATCTATCTCTGAAGAGGCCGGTCTTGAGAACCTGAAATCACCAAGGTGTTCAAACCGACGCCGTCTCCATCTGAGCAAAATCTTCCTGATGTTTTGCAACAATAAGCACATTATCTTGTTCCCGAAACTTTTTTGAAAACAATATTTTCATCCCTCACTGCATCTCTATCAAATTGCCATAGGGGTGCGTTCCCATAAAATGCGGCCCAGGCAGAATATGTACTCGAAGGGCCTATAATGTAATCACAACCTGCAAGGCAGTAAAGATCCTCCAGTTCATGTCCCGGCGCTGCAACCACGAAACAACCTCCAAATGAACCCGGATCAATCGGTTCGTCTGACGCAACTAAAAACCTCGTCTTCCCTTTCAGATTATTCACAACGAGACGCATGGCGCTGGTATATATTTCATCATCATAATATAAAACTCCATCTCGATAAGACTTGTAATCTCCACGTCTTATATGTACGCCAACAAGGTTATCAGCGCCCTCTCTTGCCCCTACAACTTTTCTCGAAATGACTTCAGAATAAACTCCCGTCGGCACGAATATTGATCTGACCAGATCTCCATGTTTTAAAAGCGCTTCGGTATCACGAAACCGCCACCCTACCAACACCATCAAAGCAGCCTCTTCCGCACGCTTCACAACCGGATCATTAAAATGGATCGCACCGGTAGGAAACACACCGCTTCTCAAAAAACTAAACGGTTTTCTAAAACGAACAGCTCTCTTTTCAGTGGGTGAAAAGGCAAAGATACCTTTATCAGGCAGACCATCAAAATATCTGTTATATTTTCTTAAAGAGCAGAGCAAAAGCGGATTGCCACTCATTTCAGAATGCGCAATTAAATTAGCTGCAGCATGTAGCCTATTGCACATCCCCGCACCCTGGTCTGGGTAAATAATCATTGCCTGTACTTTCTAGCTATATTATACCAAGCCTCCGCCCAACTCTGAGCGGAAAACGGTTGTGCAACTGCCAATGATCGGGCACCAATTGTCTCAAGATCATCTACCTGTCCATGCATCCAGATCATTGCGTTACATAAATCATTTACCGACGCAGGAGAGCAGATTAAACCGTTATAATATGGGCGAATAAGCTCGACAGTGGCCCCACATGCCGCAGTTGCTATAACCGGCAAACCGGATGCGCAGGCCTCTCCCAGAACAACTCCCCAAGGCTCATATAAGCTTGGCAGAATAAATGCCCCGTGTTCAGCAAAAACTCCAGGCATATCCTTCGGTTGTATAAACCCAAGATCTCGAACACCATCAACCCCGCATATCATATGCTCAAGCTCCCCCTTGCCACAAAAACTCAGACTCCAGGGAGAATCAACTCTTTCACGATAACATTTGTATGCCGCAAGCAGAATATCCAAACCTTTATCCTGACAATAGCGACCAGCAAAAAGAAAGCGTTCAGGCCAAGGATTATTTTCACGTACAGAAGCCGCACTGACCATGGCATCGTAATCCAGACCATAAAGAATTTTCTCAATTCCAGAGTCCTTAAACCCAAGATGTCGCGCGTAGACAGAAGCTCTTTCGCCTGGCACTGCGACAGCACGAAATCTGGATATGTAATCCTTTAACACAAACGGAGCAATTCTTTGCTTCAACGTCTTGTTATACTGATGATCAAGCCCCAATATTTTAGGGATACATGCCAATGCTTTTGAGTGCATCACCGCTTGAGATAATTTACTATACCAGCCCGTCACTTCAATCAGATCAGGGCTGAAATTTAATATATCATTAATCCAGTCAGATTTATCAAGAAGATCTTCCCTGTTTCTAATCCTATGAGATATACTATCAAAACTTCCAAGCATAAAATCAGTTTGGCCGGACAACGCCCGCTTCTCAATGTACACACGTACTTCAACATCTTTATATGAATTTAACGCACGCCAACACGCCGGCATATAACCGGTTAAGCCTGTCCAACAGAACGCTATTTTTATCTTCTTCACTTTATGTAATTTTATTTGCAAGCAGGATGCTTGCACTACTTCATTACCATTTTTAACAACGAAAACACAGCCTGCATCTCCAAATGCGCAGCGTTTATTACTAAAGCTGCGGGCTCCTAATCACGAACTTTTCAGAAAAGACAAAATCTTCCGATTATCACACAAACGCAATTTGGTTGCGGCTGAAAGCAGCTTTAGATTTCATTAAGCCACTCCACCAGATGTCTACATTGATGAGCCCATGTGTGCCCGGATTCTATCCAACCCTTCTGCCTTTTATAAATATGCTCACTCTCTTCTTTTGGCGCATTTAATGCCCGATCTATCAAAGCCGCGCTTTCTTCTATATAATGCTCCCCCGACAAAGAACACCATACCAGGTCTTTATATTCAGGAGCAAGCCCTTCGGTCCAAGTGCTGATTACCGGTTTTCCATATGAAAGGTAATTCAATAATTTAGAGGGGAATATCATTTTATTATCACTGATTTCCGGCGGACGTGGATTGATAAAGGCATCCGCCTTTAAATGAATATTGTGCAAATCATCACAACTTACAAACCCTAAATATTCAGCACGACTCTCTTTGTTTAAGTAATTTTTGAGCGAGCCCCTTGCATCCTTTCCAGTTAAACAGAATTTGCAATCTGCAGTTTCAACTCTTTTAAAAATCTCAAAAAGGGCATCCAATCCGCCATAGCTATCATTGTATTTTCCGCTGTACACAACTAATTTCCCTCTCTTAACCGCACCCACTTCCCCCTTCCATCGATCAACGCCGCCATCCAAATGCAATTTCGGCAAATCACCGGGACAGTTTTTATACCCCCACCAGGAGAGAAAAATATACCCAGAGGCACCTTCGGATTGTTGCTTAAACTCATGCCAGTTATCATGGTCAGGATTGTCTTGGTCCAAAATTATCGGAATCCATCGACTGCCTGCTTCTCTGATTATATCGGCCACACAGCAATGATATGAATACAAATTATATGACAAAACATAATGAGGTTTAAATTCCGCAACTTGTTTTGCCACCATTCTCTTGTAAGCACTGGTCAACCAAACCTTGCGAATCAACGGAAGATTACAGTAGTTGACATAGTTAAAAGGAAGACTCTTATCAAAATCTTCTTCCCGCCCAGGATATATCTCACCTCCAGGCCAATATTGTTCACGGCAGTGAGTGCCTACTCTGATTTCACACCCCGCATTTTGTAGCCCTTGCAATAGGCCTCGGCTCCATGTGGTTGCCGCCTGATTAACCGCTTTACGCCCAAAAAGAGCTTGGTCGCTATGCCAATGGCCGAGCCAAAGAATTCGGAGTTTACCCACCACATGCAGCTCCGCCTAAACCATGGTTTTTTAGAGCCATTCTCACACGCACTCTATCACCAATTAAGCCAAATAACTCTTTATAATACGAATAAAAGGTCGAGATTGAAGAAGAACTAGGCAAAAAATGCCAAATCGACACACCCGTATCCTTAATACGCAACCACCCTCCATACGTTGCTTCATGATCCACCGCCGCAGGAACTGGACTCAACCCAACGGCCTTAAATATCATTATGGAACGACGCATGTGACTGGCCGAGGTAACAAGTAACACCTTTTTATTCAGTTTCAACCGGTCTACAAGCTTTCTAGTGTATACTCCATTTTCAACAGTATTAACAGCTTGATTTTCAACTATTATGGCAGACTCCGGAACACCGAGGTCTTTCAATAAAACCAACGAGGTTTTTTGCTCGGCGGATCCCGTTGGAATAATATACTGAGCCTTCCCGGCATGCCAGAGTCTTGCGGCATGCCACACACGATCGGCTGCTCCCGACATTTCAGGCAGGTCACCCTCTTTTTTAGGCGCACCCATGCCGCCGCCCAGAAGTACAATCGCATCACATTCGGGCTGCGCTTCCACCTGAATATACGGATAAGGATATTCAAGAAACGTTCCAAACAAATTTACAAAAAGGGGCTGACTGATCAGAAATAACCCCCAGAAACCAACACATGCCAATTTATATCCAACTTTGGAATCAGCTTTAAACAGCCGAATTTTTTTACCGAATAAGCCAATAAACAGAAAAACCAGAAACAAGTTAAATGGTGATAGCAACCAAGTTATAAACTGAATCATTGTCTCACCCCATACTACACATATTCGGCGAAGAACTTGTCGCACCACTGTTTATCCGCAAAAACAAAATTATGAGTTCCTAAAGTATCAATACCAGAAGCAGCTATATCGCAGATCTCTTCCCGGCCCACTCTACGGGGATTATAGTTAACCGTCCATGCTTCATATCCGGCAGTCCAATATGTTTCAAACACTGCCAAAAGGTCCGGATTGGTCTTAACACCATCCGGCTGATGTTCATTAACACACACTTCAACAAGCCAAACCGGTTTAGGATCACGCGTAATAAAACAACTAGCACCTTTCAGCATGGAATACTCAGCACCTTCAATATCAACAAGAATAAAGCATTGCTTCCGTTCAAACCGGCCCCCCAGGACATTATCCAGAGTGTTAACTGGAACATGCGTATAATGCAACGAGTTAATTCCTTCCCATCCTTCAACAAGGGAGGCGCAAACTCCACCACCATACATTTTCATAAGCCCCGGCTTGTCGGAAAGAGCCATCGGAAAAAGCTCTACGTTTTCATCAAAACTATTGGCGGAAATATTCTTTTTAAGATAGTCAATATTTGATGCTATTGGTTCAAACGCAACAACGCTAAAATCATCTCCTCTTTCAGCCAGTGTCAAACAACAGTAATATCCGATATTTGCACCAATATTGATGAACACTTCAACATCTTTCACGATTCGCCTAACCCACTCAGACTCCAATGGTTCAAAACACCCCTTCTCCATCATGGGATTCCCCACCAATTTGAACCCCATGGGTGTATCCCGTGGTTCACAACCAGAATCCCAGGAGTCACGAATGCTTCGATAAATAATTGCCAATCTTGGAAACCGCTCAACAACGGGCTTAATAAAATTTACAATGGTTTTTAACAAGGCAACTCCATATTCTCTCTGGACTTCAATGAAATGGATATATTATCCAAACCTTGCACAGCAGGACTCTTTGCAACAATCAGGCCATCATACGAATAACTTTGATCCATCTTCACCGATGAGACAATTACGTATCCCAGCCCACTTAAATGTTTAACGCACCCATCATGCAGCAAGTCAGAGTGCGTTGAAATGAACAACCACTTGACCATATTATTGGACAACATCTCTACCGCGCCTCTCAGCATGTTAAGCTCTTGTCCCTGTATATCCGCATGCAAAACATCAAGAATGTCAATCCCATGGTCTTTGCACAAAGCGTCCACACTCACAACTCTGGGAAACCGAGAGGGGGCGGCACCTACACCCGCATTTACAAAAACACCATTGCACTCATTCAACTTGAAATTTAAAATTCCTGAAGCAAGATTACGTTTGACTGGCTCTACCATCCAGCACATTGCATTTGGCCTTTTTTTTAGGAGCGAGAGAGAATAGAAAGACCAATATGCCCCAAGTTCAACCATAGTGCAGTTTTCGGGAAGTGTGTCTATAACCCAACTAAATATTAACTCTTCCTGAGGTTCATGCACCCCTCTGTTTTTAATCAGAAGCTCAAGCATGCCATCCCCATAATAACTGCCAGCGAAAACTTTCACTCCGTTATGCATAGTTATGGTGTTACCTGAAATTTTACCGGCATCAGCAACCCGCTCGATGCGTAAATTATCCGGCGCGGAAAGAACATCAGCTATTCTCGAGTCCCAATCTGAATGCACGGAACCAGAGAGATTATTATTACAGGCTGACCGGGCAAAAACTCTTTTCGCAAAAAATAAATATACACGCACCGGAACAAGGTGTGACAAAAATTGCTTCAGCACTTTATTTGCATCCATGCAATGTAATTTTTTTTCATATTTATCAAACATTTTATAATATTTCGGGCAATCAGAAATTAATGTGGTAGATTTATGAGAACAAAGCGAACGCAGTCTGTAAGCAGATAAACTTCATGCCGTGCCTTGCCTACTTACCAATAAAGCTAACTTCAATTCAAATTAATTACTATAAACACAACTCACTTTGAGGACCGCCTCAGCGATTTCTCCTACTATCTCCCACAACTTTAGCGGGATTCCCTACAACTATACTATAAGGGGGAATACTTTTGGCAACAACGGCTCCAGCACCAACCACACTGCCTTTTCCAATGGTGACACCCTTTAAAACAATCGCCCGCGCTCCAATAAACACATCGTCTTCGATAACAACGGGTTTCGTGAATCCGACACCACCTTTCATACGCTCTGTGGGGTCAACCGGATGCGCATCGGAATCCGTAATCAGGCATCCCGAACCTAGAAGAACTTTATTTCCAATCGTAATTGATTTAGCTGAGGAAAGCGTACATCCGGATATGCCAACATTATGACCTATGACGATCTTTGCCCCATGACCAACCGTTTTGATTGTCACACGCTGAAAAATTCCCAATGAGTTGTGCTTTGAATCGCTGCAGGCAGTGAAGTTACGTCCAATCGAGATAGAACTTCCCCTGCCCTTGCATGATATCAAAGGTAACTTCCAAAACCGCCAATCCGAATGCCATTTAAGTCCCTTACATAGACAGAAAATCATATCCCTCGGCATATATGGCATATACAGAAGTTTCAGAATAAATTTTTTTTGTTTATCCGCTAGCTTAGAACGAAAAGACATATTTTTCTACCCTCATAGGAACCCTTGCGCAGTGCCAATTCGTGTTCCATGATCTTTTTGAAAAATTGAATTTCAAAAGGGAGGAAATGAAGACGTTTGCCACCTAAACAGCCAGGCAGTAAAAACCAAACAAAGTTACAAAGCGGTATAAGCAACCGATTTATTCCAACCCAAAACATCAACTAAAGCCCAATTAATAGGAACAACCAATAAAAAAATGGCAATCCCACTACAAGAAAAGCTCCTGCCTTTTTCTCAGATTGGAATACTCGTGTTATCACAGCTCCAAACGTGATTTCTATGTACGCTGCGGCACATTGAAAGCTTCTTATTGTTCGACGGTTTGCATTTTCAAAAGACAGAAACACTGATTCAGCCCGAATATGAACGTGTGGTGTCCTTGGATATGAAACAGATGTCCCGCAAGTTGCTTGACTTGCTGAAGGTCGTAATATGTTTCATGTTCCTCATCTATGTTTTTGGCATAAAGACGTATTAGGATCTCGGCCTGTTTCTTTGGTGTTGTAAAAATCAATCGCCCTTCAGGCTTTAGAACTCGATGAATCTCCTTCATAATTGATCTGGGATCTGCAATATGCTCGATTACTGCAAGCATTGTGACATAATCGAAATAGCTATCAGGAAAGTCAAGAGAGTCTGTGACTTCATCCCCCGTCCTCTTATCGAGTCCGTAACGTTCTGTACATTTCGACCTGCGTACAAAATAGCCATCACCACAGCCAATATCAAGCAAGCGTTCACCTGGCTTAATGTATCTCTCAACATTAACAGCACGCAGGAACCGTGTAATAGGAAGCACCAACCTTGCGATTCCTTTCCTTCCAGATATGTATCCTAGTTGCGCCATCGGCAAACCATCAGTCCTGGTTGGCGTAATTATAATCATCTGTATGTCTCTCCATTCGCTTAACACCTTAGGGCAGGGTAATTTACCTAATATCTGTATATTGAAGTGATAAACAGGTAAATCTGCTTGTTTCTAATATACAACAGAATATAACATATGAACACATAATAACTAAAAAAGTGTATCATGTCAAATCGTATTGCAACACATTTCACGCGGCGCAATAGCACTTCCAGACAGGGGAAAATTCAAGAAGTTCGTTCCATGATCTTTTTTGAATAATTGAATTTTAAAAGGGAGAAAATTAAGACATTTGCCAACTGCACAGCCAAGTAGTAAAAGTCACACAAAGTTACAAGAATGCTGTAAACGCCCCAGTCCAATACCCTGAAAAAAATAATGCCTCCAAAAAATTGTGCAAATTGAAACACAATGGGCGTTTCTTTTTTATTTTTAAAAACAACCCAACGGCACATGAAAAAATTGATTATGACTTGAACTACCAAGACTAAAGCATAGGCCACAGGCTTATACCAATTCAAAAGATCTACCATAATCCAGTTCAAAGGGATCGCCAAAATAAAAGCGGGCAATCCTGCAACAACGAATACTCCTACTCTCGTAAATGTATGCACTGCTTGGTAATTTTTTATTTCAGGAAATTTAATCTTTTTCCCTCCTTTGCAGAAAAAGGCATTCCTCAATTATCTTACGCTGGGCTTTCAAAATCTCACCTATCACACCTAACGAAATCAAAAGAGTTCCTATGATAAAACATACGGCTAAAAGTATTAATGATGGTATATATGTCCTCCCTTTACTGACAGTGTCAAACACATATACTAAATATATAAACCTCAAACCCAATAACAGCGCAACCGAAATAAATGGCAGCGCGCAACAAGCAAAAAATCGTCCAGGACGGTAAAGCACAAACATGGAAACCATCGTTCCGCCAGACTTGCGGATATACTGCGGAATGCTCTTAAACAAGCGTGATTCGCGAGTTCAGACCACTGGACATAGGCGCGAAAACCTTAACGTTTTCGGCCTTTTTTTTCACAATATTGTTCAAAATGTAGTTGCGTTTTACGCGCGCGCGTGATATAATA
>JALNXR010000268.1 GCA_023230265.1 Bacteroidales bacterium
AAAAGGCGTAGTAAGAGTCTCTCTTCCAGCCATTGAAATCGCCTATGAGATAAAGCTCCGTTGCATTGGGAGCCCACTCCCTGAAGAGAATCCCGTCTCCCTCTCTGTGAACTCCGTAATAGAGATAAGAGTTGACCGAATCATAAAGCCGGTTTCCGTATCCTGCGAGCTCCTGGCGTTTTATAGCAATCTTTTCATGCAGGCGGAATATATCCTTTTTAAAGGGCTCCAGCCAGGGGTCGTCTACCCAGATTTTCAGCTCTTTCATTGCTGTTCTCCGGTTAACTCCTCCAATTTGCTGTCAAAATCCCGTAAATGTTTTCTGCAGATTCCCAGCAACAACTGTGCTTTTTTTACATCTTCCGGCAGGGTCTCAGGATCCCTGTCAGGGTTTTCGATCTGTGAGACAAGCTCCTGTAATTTTTCAAGAGCCTCTCTGTAGGTCAGTTCATTTTTTTTCATTCTCTTTACTGTTAACCGTAGCTATTAACCTGCCTCCTTCAAGAATAATCTTAATTTTGTCACCAGGTTCGATTTCATCTGCCCGTTTTATCCTTTCCCCCCCCCTGAACAGCATCGCAAATCCTCTGGACATAATAGCCGCAGAGCTGTTTGCTGTTATCCTTTGCTCCAGAAGATCAAGGGTGTGGTTGCTGGCAGAAATTATCATTTTGCAAGCACCTCTGATTCTGCTCTCATACCGGGAGAGACGGTTGTTTTCGCCGGAGATTCTTCCTGAGAGGGCCTGTCTGATCATACGGGAAAGATAATCTATCTGCTGCTGTTCCCCGGCAAAGATATCGATCAGAAAATCTGCAGCTGCAGTGGGTGTCTTCACCGATGTATGTGCAACCATATCGGCAACGTGGTAATCCTGCTCATGACCTATACCGGTAATCACAGGAAGGGGAAACTGTGCAATGTTGAGGGAGAGTTCATAATCATCAAAGCAGGAGAGATCGTGAGACGAACCTCCTCCTCTGATTATCAGAACCACGTCAAATTCTGTCATTCTCTCTGCCACCCTCTCCAGAGCCTTTACAATTGTCAGGGGGGCATTCTCCCCCTGCATCAGTGCTTCAAAAAGTTCTGTTTTATAAGCAAATCCATATTCGTTAAAATGGAGATGTTTTAAAAAATCTGCATACCCGGCTGCACTTGCAGAAGAGACCACTGCTATTCTGCGGGGAAGGGATGGCAGGGAGAGAGAGCCATTCAGATCCAGCATACCCTCTTCCCTGAGTCTGTTTATTGTTCTCTGCCTGGCAACCTCCAGTTCGCCGACAGTGTAAGAGGGATCTATATCTGTGATAATCAGAGATAATCCATAAAGAGGGGAATACTGCACCTGTACCATTACCAGTATATGCATGCCTTTGGAGAGAGAGGATCCTGCAGAGGTCTCAAAGTAGGGTTTTATCAGCCGGTAGGAAGATGACCATATTATTGCCTGGGCTCTTGCCGAGACAGGTTTCTCTTCAGAAGGTTTATCAATCAACTCCAGATAACAGTGTCCTGCCGGATGATTTTTAATGTCACTTATCTCAGCTTTTACCCAATATTTTCCCTCCATTTCTGACTCTATGGATCCCCTTATCTGCTCCTGGAGCTGAAAAAGTGTCAGCTGCACTTTATCTGTCATTTTCCATTTTTTGTCTTCCGGTTCATACAAATATAAGCATAATATTGTACCTTTGTCGTTCAGACTGCACTCTATGATCATTAACAAAGCCATATTTTCAGGCAGCTGCCGGAACATCTCGGAAAGAGCCGGAAAAAGGTTGCCCGAATTTGCCTTTATTGGCAGATCGAATGTGGGTAAGTCGTCTATTATCAATTCGTTATGCCGTCAGGGCAAAATTGCCCACACCTCTTCAACTCCAGGAAAAACAAGGCTGATTAACCATTTTTTGATTAATGACAGCTGGTACCTGGTGGATCTGCCCGGTTACGGTTATGCAAAGATGTCCAGAGAGGGGCGCAAAGAGCTGGACGAGATGATAAGAGGATACATTAATGGTTCTCAGGAGCTGGTCAGCCTGTTTGTGTTACTCGACTCAAGGCACACTCTCCAGAAGGTTGATCTAAAGTTTCTTATTGAACTGGGAGAGGCAGAGATCCCCTTTTCAATTGTATTTACAAAGTGTGATAAATTGGGTCAGGAGGCTCTTAAAAACCGCATCGCAGAAAACTCGGAGCTGCTTCTGGAATACTGGGAGGAGCTGCCGCCGGTCTTTATAAGTTCTTCTGAAACCGGCAGGGGAAGAGATGAGATTTTAGACTATATTAAAACTCAAATAAAAATTTATAAATAGTTATGGATCACCAGCATAAAATTCAGATTTTCTCATGCAGAAACTCCAGATACCTGGCAGAGAGAATAGCCGTCTCTTTGAATCTTGAACTTGGGAAATCGGTTGTAACAGTATTTAGTGACGGGGAGTTTCAACCAGCCTTTGAAGAGAGTGTCAGAGGATCAACTGTGTTTATTGTACAGTCAACCTTTCCTCCTGTGGAAAATATGTTTGAACTTTTGCTGATGATAGACGCTGCAAGAAGGGCATCTGCATACAAAGTAATAGCCGTTATTCCCTATTTCGGATGGGCAAGGCAGGACAGAAAAGACCGGCCGAGAGTACCAATAGGGGCAAAACTGATGGCAAACCTGCTTACAGCTTCCGGATGTGACAGGGTTATGACTGCGGATCTGCATGCAGATCAGATCCAGGGTTTCTTTGATGTTCCGGTGGATCATATATATGCCAGTTCAATATTTCTTCCTTATTTAAGGGATCTCAAACTGGAAAACATGTCAATAGCCGCCCCCGATATGGGAGGTGCAAAAAGGGCAAATGCATACTCCAGAATTCTGGGATGTCCGCTGATAATATGTCACAAGTCAAGAGAAAAGGCCAATGTTGTAGGATCGATGACTGCCATAGGAGATGTGGAGGGAAGGAATATTGTAATAATTGACGATATGATAGATACTGCAGGGACTATTACAAAGGCTGCCGAGATGCTTATGGACAAAGGGGCCCTGAGCGTAAGAGCTCTCGCAACACATGCAGTGCTCTCGGGTCCTGCATACGAAAGAATTGCAAAATCAAAACTTAAAGAGGTTATACTCTCAGATACAATTCCGCTCAAATGCGACCCTTCCGCTGACACTTCCAAAATCAAAATTCTCTCTGTTGCAGAGATATTTGCAGATGTCATTGATAAGGTTTACAACTACAAATCCATCAGTACAAGTTTTGTGTTTTAATTATGCTTACAGGCAGTCAGGCAGAGAGTGTTTATAAAAGGGTAACAGCGACCCTGGCATCTTTTTTCTCAAAATGCGGAAAGAGAGAAGCTGTGCTTGGTCTCTCCGGGGGTATTGACTCTGCGGTTGTAGCCTGCATTG
>JALNXR010000020.1 GCA_023230265.1 Bacteroidales bacterium
CGGCACACCCTTCATAAGAGCACTGCATGAGTCGGTGGTCATCTCTGCTGTCGTTCTGCCTCCTACCATGATTATTGTATCTCCTGCTGCCAGCCGGACTTTTGCTGCCGGGGAGTTCTCCGTAATCTCGGCTATCAGTATCCCTCCCTCTACCTTTCTGATAACTGCTCCAATCCCGCCGTAGCTCCCGGTTGTCATAAGCCTCAGATTCTCTTCATCCTCTTCCGGTATAAAAACAGTGTAGGGATCCAGGGACTCCAGCATTGCGTCTATTCCTGTCCTTATCAGTTTTTCCAGATCCACAGAGTCCACATATAATGCCGACAACTCTCTGAGCACTGCCGTTTGAACCTCAAGGCTCCTGGCCGTTCTGAACTCCCGGGACTGGGAGAACAGAGGAGTTATTATAATAATTATCAGAATTGTAAGCCAAATTTTTTTAATCGTTTTCATTCTCGCGCTAATCTTGTATGTCATCACAAAAGTAAAGTTTTAGTATCTTTGATGCAATATTGTTTTATGGATATTATTTTCGCTACAAATAACCTGCACAAGCTCAGGGAGGCACAGGAAATACTGGGAGAGGGATTCAGAATTTTAACACCCCGGATGCTGGGAATTGAGGAGGAGATCCCAGAGGATGCACCCACACTTGAAGGAAATGCCTTTATCAAGTCAAAGTTTATATGGGACAAAGTGCATCTCCCCTGTTTTGCAGACGATACCGGGCTGGAGGTTAAAAGTCTCAACGGTGCCCCGGGGGTATTCTCTGCAAGATATGCAGGTACAGAGCAGAATTCAAAGAACAATGTAATCAAGCTCCTCAAAGAGCTGCAGGGTGTTAAGGTGAGAGATGCCCGCTTTAGAACCTCTGTCGCCTTGATACTTGACGGCAAAACCTATACCTTTGAAGGGCTCCTGAACGGAAAGATCTCCCTGGCTCCCTCAGGATACGAAGGATTCGGGTATGATCCTGTATTTATCCCGGAGGGTTACAACTGCTCTCTGGCAGAACTATCCCCGGGGGAGAAGAACAGGATTTCCCACAGGGCAGATGCACTCAATAAGCTTATGCTTTTTATAACCAGTATAACCTCCTGATGTCCGGCCAGGTACAAATAGTAGTGCTTCACACTGTCAAATATGGAGAATCCGCCCTTGTGATCCGCGGTTATTCTGACAGCGGGGGAAGACAAAGCTTTTTTCTCCGGAGTGTAAAAGGACCCAAAAATTGTGCCGCGATACAGCAGCTCCACCCTCTGAGTATAATAGATGCCCGGTTGAGCAGCTTCTCAAAAGGAGAGATGAAGAGTATCAGCGAATTTTCTGCTGCATATCCTCTTAACGGAATAAGGTGCCAGTTGCAGAAGAGTAGTATGGCAATATTTATGAGCGAGCTAATATACAAAACAGTACGGGAGGTGGAAGAGAACAGGAGCCTTTATAAATATATTACGGAATCAATTCTGGCACTGGAAAGGATTGGCAGGGATTTTACAGATTTTCATCTTTACTTTACCGTAGGTTTGTGCAGGCATATAGGATACGATCCTCTTCTCTCGGAGAACACACTTTCTCAGAAGAGTTCTCAGATTCTGGCAGAGATTTTGCTTAAAGAGGGTGACCCCTCACACAGATTAAATATCAACGGAGAAGAGAGATATAACTTTATCAGTGAGATGACCTCGTACCTGAGTCACCACTCCGGTTGCAAAATTGAACTTCTCTCTCTGGCAGTGCTTCATGATGTGTACGGATTCAACTGAATTTTATGGCGATAACAACCTCAATACTTAATCTTTACTTCCGGAACAGACTTGCTGAGCTGGATAAAAACCGCAAAGAGCCATGGCTGTACCAGCAAGAGATGTTCAAATCCCTGATAAATTCCGGTAGTTCTACCTCTTTCGGCCGGGAGCACAACTTCTCCCTTATTAAAAGCATTGAGGATTATCAGAATATGGTTCCCCTAAGGAATTACGACAGCTTTGAACCCTATATTAACCGGTTGAGGAACGGAGAAGATTTTGTATTGTGGAACAGCCGGGTAAAATGGTTTGCAAAGTCCAGCGGAACCAGTTCGGCCAAAAGCAAGTTCATCCCTGTAACTGACGAGTCCCTGCAAAAATGTCATTACGAAGGCTTTAAAAAGATGCTCGCCTCGTATCTGGATTCAAATCCGCGCTCCCGGCTGCTTGAGGGAAAGTCACTCACCCTTGGGGGCAGTGTAAAAATTGATGAATCCGGTAACGGGAAGAGCAGATATGGAGATTTATCGGCAATTCTGATCAGCAACTCCCCTCCCTGGGCAGAGCTCAAGAGAGCACCGGGGCGCTCGGTTGCCCTGACAGAGGACTTTGAGCAGAAGATTGAACAAATTTCAAAGATAGCTGCCACTCTGGATGTAACCAACTTCTCAGGGGTGCCTTCATGGAACCTGGTGCTTATCAACAAAATCCTGGAATACAACGGTAAAAGTAATCTCCTTGAGATCTGGCCCAACCTGGAACTCTTTATGCACGGAGGCATCAGTTTTGATCCCTACCGTGAGATTTTCAAAAGGATTATCCCTGATCCGCAGATGAACTACAGGGAGAACTACAACGCCTCCGAGGGCTATTTCGGTTTCCAGGATGACCCGTCTGAGAGCTCGTTGCTGTTGCTGACCAACAACGGAGTCTTCTATGAGTTTATCCCCATGAATATGCTCGTGAAAGCACTTGAGGGGAGTTACACCTCCTTTGATACTGCCGGGAGTGTCTCCACGGGAGTAAATTATGCAGTTGTTATATCAACCAACGGGGGACTGTGGAGATATCTGCTCGGAGACTGTATCATTTTCACCTCCCTTAAACCTCACAAATTTATTATCTCCGGCAGAACTCAGTTATTTATAAATGCCTTTGGGGAGGAGCTTATGATCTCAAACGCAGAGAAGGCCCTTTCCAGATGCTGCACTCTTTGCAATGTTGAGGTACTCAATTATACTGTAGCTCCGCTTTTTATGGAGGAGAGGGGAAAAGGCTCGCATCAGTGGGTGATAGAATTTACAAAAGCACCTGACAACATAGAAGAGTTTGCAAAGGTACTGGACGAAAGCGTATCAATGTACAACTCTGATTATGAGTCCAAACGATATAAAGATGCAACTATGAAAAGGCTCACGGTAACTCCTGTTTCCTCCGGTGTTTTTTACAGATGGATGAGAGAGAGGGGAAAACTCGGGGGGCAAAACAAGGTTCCCAGATTGTCCAACGAAAGACATTATGTAGAACAACTCATAGAAATTGATCGTAAACCAGAAGAAACTACAGCAAGCCAACAGTAAGTGAAAGCATGCCAACAATAAGTGAAAGCATGCCAACAGTAAGTGAAAGTAAGCAACCAGAAAGTGACAGCAAAAGCACAGAAATTCAAGGCAGAAGAGATATTCGGAATCAAAAGCAGCAGTGAGTTCAGGGAGCTTGCTCTTAAAGCCTTCTATCTGCAGGCTGCCGAATGTATCCCATACAGGGAGTATCTGGAGAACCTGGATTGTGATCCCTGTAAAGTTACCTCTGTTGAGGAGATTCCGTTCCTGCCTGTTGCAATTTTCAAGACCAAAAAGGTGATAACAGGAAGAGGGGCTGTAGAAAAATTTTTCAAAAGCAGCTCCACCACAGGAATGACACCTTCTGTTCATCCGGTAACCGACCTCTCTCTTTACGACCAAAGTCTCAGCCTGGGATTCCGTCTCCGCTACGGAGATCCCTCCGGATATGCAATAGTTGCCCTTTTACCCTCTTATCTTGAGAGAGGCGACTCATCACTTGTGTATATGACTGAGCAGCTTATGAAAGAGTCAGGAAGAGCAGAAAACGGCTTTTATCTCTATAACCACTCAGAACTATATGATAAGCTGACAGATCTGAGAAACCGGAATATAAGATCAATACTCATAGGGGTCAGCTTTGCCCTTGTGGATTTTGCTTTAAAATACAAAATGGATTTTCCGGAACTCATTGTGATGGAGACGGGCGGGATGAAAAACAGCTCAAGGGAGCTCTCCCGGGAAGAGATTCACAGAATAATTTCAGAAGGGTTTGGAGTCAAAAGAGTTCATTCAGAATACGGTATGGCAGAACTTCTCTCCCAGGCATACTCCTGCGGAGACGGCCTTTTCACCACTCCTCCATGGATGAAGGTAGCTATAAGGGACCTGAACAACCCCTTTAAACTTCTGCCTTACGGAAAGAGAGGAGGAATAAACATTATCGATCTTGCCAATATAAACTCCTGCTGTTTTATTGAGACTGGTGATCTGGGAGTTAAAACGGCCGGGAACTACTTTGAGGTCTCCGGCCGTATAAAACAATCTGAATTAAGAGGGTGCAATCTTCTCCTTGAATAACCACACCCCCATGGCAAATTTTAATCTCTTCGCAAATTAAGAGGGATGTGCACCCTCCAGCTCCTTTATCAGGTTTTCAAGATCTGACTGAAGTTGTTTACCTCTCTCCTCCTCACCCCTGCTCATCATGATGTCCGAAAGCCGGAACAGATATGCAAGATTCTGCTCAATATCGGATTTTGACATATATGTCCCTTTGTACGGTTTTGCAAAGAGACTGACAGAGCGGAAGGTCTCCTCCCGGAAGCTCTCAAGCAGAGCGGCTCCCTTATCCTTTGCACCTGCTGCATAATAGATATCTATCGCCTCCAATATGGCATATTCGTTCATAGAGGGAAGCAGCGAGCAGTTTAAAGGGAACTGGTAAGGGACAAATATCTGTTGCATCCTGTCCAGGACCTCAATGGCCTTATCTCCTTTACCCTCCTTAAGCAGAGCCCTTGCTGCCACAACATGTATATTCCTTCCTGAGATCACCGCACTAAAGGTGAGCAGATTCTGATAATCAATGTTTACAGTGGAGTCGCTCATGTTACCCCACCGGTAGATATTCATCACCTTATTGTACATATTGTCCCCGTCAACTCTCCCCGGAGAGCCTGCTGATATCTCTGTCCTTAGTGGTACCAGTTTATATACAAATCCGTTGTAGTCCAGGTAATCTTTAATACCGATCTCCAGGTCGCCACCCATTGCCACAAAACATATAGGTCTGTCCCAGTTGTAGTTGGCCAGCATATCCAGTATCATCAGCTCTGCTTTGGTCAGGATATTCTTGCCTTCCGGCAGGTTTAGCTCAATCTCCCTGAGAGCAGAAGCTGTATCTGCCTCTGATATTATGCCTGCCTTGAGTGCATTCTCTATATTGACGGGCAGTATCAGCTTCCGGGATGCAAAAAAACTGTAACTCCTGCCGTTCTGAGCCCTGATCTTTGCTTCCGGATTTGATACCAGATCTATCACAGCTTTTATTGGCAGCGGTTTCTCAAGCCGGTCAACTATCTGTAACATATCGTTGGTTCCGTAAAGATACTCTCTCCTTGGTATGGAGAATTTAACAGGTTCAGACTCATAGACTTTATACTGCATCTGATCTATATACCAGTCTGTTCCCAGCAGGGATGTGTTCATAACCCTTACATCGGTCCTTACCCCTTCCACCTCCTGTATATACCACAAAGGGAAGGTGTCGTTATCGCCATGTGTGACAATTACCGCCTGCTCACCACAGGAGTTGAGATAGTTATAAGCCAGATCCCTGGCTGTGTAACGGTTGCTCCTGTCGTGGTCATCCCAGTTCTCGGAGGCCATCTGCAACGGTATAAGCAGTGAGATAACCGCCACTACCGGCGCAGAAAATTTTGCCGGAATATATTTTCTTAAAAATTCGTACAAAGATGCTATTCCCAATCCTACCCATATAGAAAATGCATAGAAAGAACCGGCATAGGCGTAATCCCTCTCCCTCGGCTGAAAGGGGGGCTGGTTAAGATAGACCACAACCGCCACACCTGTAAGCAAAAAGAGCAGCATAACTATCCACCAGTTACGCTTATCTTTTGAAAGCTGGAAGAAAAGACCTGACAGTCCCAGCAACAGCGGTAACATATAGTAGTGATTCTTAGCCTTATTGTTTACAATATAATCCGGTCCATCGCTCTGGTCTCCAAGTCTGGCCTTATCAATAAATCCTATTCCGCTCTCCCAGTTGCCCCGGAAGAGTTCTCCGGGTATTGTCCCCTGGATATCATTTTGCCTTCCTGCAAAATTCCACATAAAATATCTCAGGTACATCCAGTTAACCTGATAATCAAAAAAGAATGAGAGGTTGTCGCTAAAACGCGGCATTTTGTAATCGCTTCCGGTAACCGGGGTACCCCTGCCCCGTGTATATGACTCATAAAATCTTATATGGTCCGCAGAGGAGCTCCACATTCTGGGAAACAACATTTTGGCGTCTGAATCATATATAGGTTTTACAGGTCCCGGAACCTTTTCGTACCTCTCCCCAAGTTTTACATAGTAATCCTTCTGCACAATATCATAGGTTGATGCATATGTTTCACCGTAAATAAGGGGGTTGCTTCCATACTGCTCCCTGCCGAGATATCTTACCAGGGAGAAGGGATTATCCGGCTGATTTTCATTTGTAGGAGTGTTTGCAGAAGATCTGATTATTACCACAGCAAATGATGAATAACCGATAATGATCATAGTAAAGCAGAGCATTATTGTATTTAAAAGCACCCTGCCGGTTTTGCGTGAATAGTGTATAATCCAGAGAGATACAGCTAATAGTGCAAGCACAAAAAATGCAGCTCCCGAATTGAATCCCAGACCAAATACATTTACAAAAAGGAGATCGAACCATGAGGCAATTTTGGGTACGAGAGGAACTATTCCGTAAAGAATGACTGCAAGTATGACTGCTGACAGCAACAACACATAAAAGCTTCTGGCGGTTGTCACTTTGTAATTTTTGTAGTAGTAGATAAAAACCAGCGCCGGTATGGTCAGCAGGTTGAGAAGATGGACCCCGATTGAAAGTCCCATAAGGAAGGCTATCAGTACAATCCATCTGTTTGCGTATGGTTGCTCCGATTCCTCCTCCCATTTTAGCATAGCCCAGAACACTGCCGCTGTAAAGAGGGATGACATCGCATATACCTCTCCCTCAACCGCAGAGAACCAGAATGTGTCAGAAAATGTATATACTAGAGCCCCCGCAACACCAGAAGCAAATATCGTTACAACTGAGGGAAGAGTTAGCTCACCTGAGATTTTTTCAAATAACCTCCTTGCAATATGGGTTATGGTCCAGAAAAGAAACATTATTGTCAGGGCGGAGCAGATGGCACTCATTGCATTTACCATCAAGGCTGCATTCTCTTTGTCGGCAAAGAGGGTAAAGAACCTTGCTATTACCTGAAAAACAGGGTTTCCCGGAGGGTGTCCCACCTCAAGTTTGTATGAGGAGGCGATAAATTCGCCGCAGTCCCAGAAACTGGTCGTAGGCTCAATTGTTGAGAGGTAAACAACTGCGGAGATGACCAGAAGGGCTACTCCGAGTATATTGTTTATCAATCTGAATTTCTTCTGTTCCATTATATTGCTTTTCTGAATTTGTCCCTATAAACACACAAAGATAACATTTTGGATTTTTCTGGCTAAATTTACTGAAAATTAATTGAGATATGAACCGGAATGACTGGAAAAGCAGACTCGGAGTGGTCTATTCAACAAATCCCGAGTTTCGGTATGATTCAGCAGATGAACAAAAAACGGCATCTCCTTCCAATCTCCCGCAAAATCTTACAGTTCTAATTGACAGAAGGCACAGAGCCGGCAAGCAGGTTACCGTTGTAAAGGGATTCATGGGGGGTGAGAGAGAACTGGAAGAGCTGGGAAAAATCCTTAAAAGCAGGTGCGGAACAGGGGGTTCTGTAAAAGAGGGAGAGATTCTGATACAGGGAGATTTGAGAGATAAGATTGTAACCATTCTCTTATCACTTGGTCACAAGGCAAAAAGAGGAAACTGATGGTCCGGGGGAGCACATATATACTCCCGGAAGACACACTTATTCTCCCGGAAAACACACTGCAGGGAATTGAGCAAAACTCTTCTTCCACAGAGAAATATCTTCCTGTGGATTCACTATGGAGAGAGTCTGCATACTCTGTGGAACAGAAGGAAGAGGAGTACGCACTCCATCTCAGAGATAGTCAGGGTACCACTATTTCACTCTTTGCATTGATCTTTTTCCTGGCCATTATCTTTTTTTCCCGGGAGATATTTTCCATAATGATTTTTATGGGACAAACTGTGTTCAGACTTAAAAATCAATTCCGTAACGAGGAGAAACTCTCTTACACCTCACAGAGGAATCTCACTGCTTTTATCTTTTCTACATTTTTCCCCCTGCTGCTCTCCCTGTTATTCAGTGATGTTATTGCAGATTATATCCCACTTAGCAAGAGCGGAGTTCTGTTTGCCTCCCTGGCTGCAATGGCTGGTGTGTGGCTGGTCCGTAAGGCGATTTTTAATTTTCTCTCCTGGATCACCAGGGATAAAAATACCTTCAGGCTGGTGGAAAGAATCAGCTATAATCATATTATAATATCAGTATTACTTGCATTCCCTTTAATGACAGCAATGTTTTTACTGCCGGATATTGAATTATTAGTTCAGCTTAAGGTGCTGATATGTTGCTCCTTGCTTGTTTATGTCCTCTTTTTGATAAGAAGTTATCAAATAATAATTACCAATCATTACTCCCATTTTTTTATTATTTTGTATCTTTGCACTCTGGAATTTTTGCCTACCGCATTATTCGCAAATTATATCCTATCTCTTTAAGAATATGAAAATCAAGAACATTCTCATTTCTCAACCCCCACCAGTAAACGGTTCTCCCTACAGTGACCTCATATCGAAGTACAAGCTAAATATCGATTTTGTTCCGTTCTTTAGGATAGAACCTCTGATGGCAAGAGAATTCCGTATGCAGAAGGTTAACATTCTTGACCACTCTGCAATTGTATTTACCGCCAGAAGTGCCATAGACTCTTTCTTTAAGCTCTGCGAGGAGTTACGTATCACCGTGCCTGAAACCATGAAGTATTTTTGTGTTTCTGAGGCTATTGCTCTTTATTTGCAGAAACACATAGTCTATCGCAAGAGAAAAATTTTCTTTGGAAACGGGACCAACTCTTCAATTGTAGATGCTATCGGCATCAAGCATAAAGATGAGAATTTTCTCCTTTGTGTTGCCGACACCTGCAAGGCAGATCTGCATAAAATCTTTGTAAAGCACAAACTAAAGCATTCAAGTGCAATGATTGTCAAGACTGTACATAGCGATCTCTCTTCACTTAACCTTCACAAATACGATATGCTGGTCTTCTACAGTCCCTCTGACATAAAATCTCTACAGGAGAATTTTCCCGATTTTCAGCAGAACGGAATACAGTTTGCCACATTCGGTCAGACTACACTTAAAGCATTAAAAAGCGCTAAGTTAAACTCAACTGTGATTGCCCCGACTCCGGAAGCACCATCCATTGCCAAAGCACTCTCCATCTACTTTGATGAGAAGTGATTATGCGACAAAATGGATGCCGTCTCTTATAAATTTCCCAAAAACTCCAGGCTCTCTTCACTAACCTCGGTGAATGAAGTTTTCCTGAAGGGCAGGATACTCAGGGTAAGAGGTTTCAAGGTCTTCCTCCTCCAAAACATGTCGGAGTGTAACAGGATAATGATTGCCGTACCAAAAAAGATCCACAGAAAGGCGGTTACAAGAAATCTCATTAAAAGGAGAATCAGGGAAGCCTACAGGATTAACACAGGCATATTGAATCAAGGTAAGGGTAATTGTGCGGATATAATCCTGATATACAACTCAGATGAGATTCCTGAATTTGCCGGTTTAAAAAATACAGTTTGCAATGTCCTTAAAAAGATCAGGGGCCTTATTGATGCGGATACTCTCCCTGCCGTTCCTGTTGCTGATTAAATTCTATCAGCTCTGCATCTCTCCCTATAAACCACCCTCCTGCAGGTTTACTCCAACCTGTTCTGAGTACTCGTTACAGGCCTTTAAAAAATATGGTCCTTTAAAAGGTTTCTTTCTCTCATTCAAAAGGATAATCAGATGTCATCCCTGGGGAGGAAACGGGTATGATCCCCTGCCCTGATACATTAAAACACTGATAAACGGGTAAATTATTTTCTCCGGATTCTATAGAGCTATTCCAAAACGTTTGTAAACCTTTTCCTTATTGGGTTCATCCTTTGACAGGTTAATAATTTCCTGTTTTGAAATCTGTAACAGATCCAGAAGCACCATTCCGTCAACACAATAGTTAAAATCAGGGTCAACATTAAACTTGATTATCCGGGAGTTGATCTTAAGATACTTCTTGACAAGTGTGGGGAGGCGGTATTCGTTATTGCTCAACCTCATAAGATAGCGGTCAAATTTTTCCAAACTCTCCATCTTGTTAAGCATAAGATCATCTACAGAACACCTTAGATAATCGGGGAAAAAGGGATTTTTTGGGATTATATATTGCTCCAGCTCCTTAACAGAGTAGTTCTGCTGCAGATAATAAATTATAAGACTTCTGTAGAATTTAGGATACCATGAACTTATGCTCACCGGCCCCATAAGATAACGGATTTCCGGGTTGTTGAGGGCAGAATAAAAAAGCCCTTTTATCAGAAGTATCAGGGGCAGGGTCTCTTTCTGATAATCCAGAACAACAAAGGAACGTCCCAACTCTATAGCCTGGTTGAGAATATCCAGCATTGGTTTCTCATATCCAAAAAGTGTGTTGGAATACAATCCTTTGACACCTTTTGTTTTGAGGATCTCCTTCCCGAATCCCAACCGGTATGCACCCACGAGTCTGGATTTTCGTTTATCCCAAAGGATCAAATGTTTGTAATATTCGTCATAACTGTCCAGATCAAGAGGTTTCCCGGTACCTTCACCTATAGCTCTAAAGGACTCCTCCCTCCTTCTCCCCAGCTCATGCATCATAAGGGGGATTGACTGGAAATCTGTAAAATAACAAGCATAGTGCCCTGTTGTAAACAGTAGTTTATTGTGAGGCAGTGAGAGGATCTCCTTCATCAAAGCCCTTCTGTTTTTAGGAAGAGCAATGGGAACAATCTCTTTGTCTGCAATCCATTTCTTCTCTTTTTTTACATTTCCTTCAAGGGCGTAGCTCCTGGATTTAAGGTATCTGCCCAGAGATTTTATATCCTTATAATCACCTACCTCAGAAGCTGATATCACACGGCCAATCCTTACCGAGACAACTCTTCCCTTTTTATTGAGAAGTTCACGGGGAAGTCTTATTGTTCTAAGCACAGGATGAATTCTACCCACCACATGAAAAAATTTTGAGTTGGTTCCGTGGCAATAAACAGGAATAACGGGAACTCCGGCGTTTTTTATAAGTTTAATTATTGAGGGCTGCCACTCTTTGTCCCTGATAATGGCCGAACCGTAGTGAGAGGAGACCTCACCTGCAGGGAAAAGTCCGAGGCAGCCTCCGGTTGCCAGATGTTCATTAGCCATTCTCAGGCCGGAAAAGCTGCTTTTTAGATCTTTGCCATTCTCAAAGGGGTTGACGGGAAAGAAAAAATCCTTAAGATTGGGTATGTTTGAGAGAATAAAGTTTGTTACAAATTTTATATCAGGCCTTACCGAGCTAAATATATTGAGGAGAATCATTCCGTCTATTGCTCCGTAGGGATGGTTTGATACAAATATGAATGGCCCCTCTTGGGGAATATTCTCCAACTCCCTGTCATCCAGCTCGTACTGAACACCAAACTCTTTAAGCAGGGCTGTTGAAAATTCCCTGCCATTAAATTGAGCAAAACGGCTGTATTTTTTGTTTATTCTGTTGAATCCCAGAAACCACATAATAAATGCGGCAGCAATATCTCCCAGAAGTCCCCGTATTTTTATGGCACTTTTTATGTTTTGTCTGGTTACAACTTTAGTTATCATAGAATAGCAAATATAAGATAATTGTTATTTTTACGAAAATATATCTTTAGTGATCTGCTCACAAAAGATTGTTTAATACTGATAAGAGTGTATGGAAAAGCAGAAAGATGAAAGAGGTGAAAGGCTCAGGGAGTATGTAAAGATACTTCCTGCAGAACCGGGTGTTTACAGATTCCTGGATAAAGAGGGAAATATTATATACATAGGGAAGGCCAAAAACCTCAGGAACAGAGTTTCCCAATATTTTCACTCTCCTCTTTCACAATCTCCCAAAACCCGTGTGATGGTCTCAAAGATTGAATCGATCCAACACACTGTGGTTGAGAATGAAGAAGATGCTTTTCTGTTGGAAAACAATCTGATCAAGCAGTTCCTCCCAAGATATAATGTAATGCTTAAGGATAGCAAGAGTTATCCCTGGATCTGTATCAAAAACGAGCCCTTTCCAAGAGTCATGATCACCCGTAAATTTGTCAGGGATGGCTCTGTCTATTTTGGTCCATACAGTTCTGCCTATTATGCCCACTCTCTTGTAGAACTTATCTCCTCGCTCTTCTATCTCAGGAACTGCAAATTATCCCTGACACAAGAGAATATCAAGACAAAAAAATGGCGTCCCTGCCTCAATTACCATATCGGCAAATGCAAAGCACCCTGCGCCGGAAAGATCTCTCAGGAGGAGTACGAAGAGCAACTCGTAAATATCAAACTGATAATCAGAGGTGAGAGCTCATCAATAATCAAACATTTCAGGGAAAAAATGTTTAAGGCTGCCTCTGATCTCAGATTCGAGGAGGCTCAGAAGTACAAGGAAAAACTGGAGGTGATTGACCGTCATTACAGCAAATCACTGGTAGTCAGCCAAACCATTACCAATGTGGATGTCTTTACACTTGCTTTTGAAAACAATCTGGCATTCGGAAACTTTATCCGTGTTGTAAATGGCTCCATCATCCACTCTCTTAACCTTGAGTTCCGGTTGGCCATTGAGGAGGATCCGGCCTCTGTTCTGTCACTATTTATAGCAGAGATCCGGTCAAAATCTGCACCTCTCTCTCCGGAACTGATAGTTCCATATTTGCCTGACTCCGGTTTTGCCGGTTGCACCCCAAAGATACCTCTTAAGGGAGAAAAATTAAAGCTCCTGGAGCTAAGTCTCAAGAACGCAAATCTTTTTAAATCAGAACGGCTTAAACAGGAGGAGATGGTCAGGCCGCTGGAGAATAAAAAACGGGCACTGGAGGCGCTTGCAAGGGATCTCAATCTCCCCCGCCTGCCTCTGCATATTGAATGCTTTGACAATTCAAATATCCAGGGAAAATATGCTGTGGCTGCCTGTGTGGTTTTTAAGGATGGATTCCCTTCAAAAAAAGATTATCGCCATTTTAATATTAAAAAAGTTGCCGGTGCAAACGATTTTGCAACCATGAAGGAGGTTGTAAACAGAAGATATTCAAGAGTTCTGACAGAAAAGAGCCCATTGCCCGATCTTGTTGTGGTTGACGGAGGAAAAGGGCAGTTGAATTTTGCACGGGAGGCCCTTTCTGAGTTGGATCTGGAGGATAAAATCTTTCTCGTGGGAATCGCCAAGAGAATGGAGGAGCTCTTTATTCCGGGAGATCCTGACCCCCTGTTCCTGGACAAAAACTCTGCATCCCTCAGGCTTATAATGCAGATGCGGGATGAGGCCCACCGTTTCGGAATCACTCACCACCGCAATCTCAGAAGCAAGGGTCAACTCCCGTCAGCTTTGTCCGGTATTAAAGGGATAGGGACTAAGAGCGAACAGATATTGCTCTCCAGATATAAAAGCCTTGCGGCCATCAGAAAAGCCCCGGCAGAGGAGATCGAAAAACTTATAGGAAAAAGGGGAGCATCGCTGCTCAGGTTGTGGTTTGAACAAGAGAGCTCCGGTGCCACAGATACCAGCCTTTGAGCGAGTTAATCAGATAAAATACCCACATCACCACCATCAGCAGAGAGTGTTCCTCTCCTGAAGTCCAGGCTAATATCCACATTATTACACTAATAACATTCACTGCAGCCCATAGCGGCCACTGCTCCATATAGGTCCTCACCATCAGGAACATTGCAATCACAGAGAGTACATTGGTTGCTGCATCTTTAAAAGGCTGGGGATCTCCGGCATATCTTAAAACAAATCCTGTAAGAATCACCGCTGCAGTAGAACCTGTAAGCAGCAACAGTCTCTGCTGCATATTCATCCTTTTTGACGTTACCGTTACCGAATCTTTCTCCTCCCGTCTTTTAACCCACATAAACCACCCCACAAACTGCATCGGTAGATAGTAGAGGGCATTCAAAAGTGCATCTCCGTACAGGTCTGCCTTATAAGATATCCAGGCGTACAAAGTGACATTGATCAGACCAAACAGATAGTTAAAAATATTGCCCCTTGCCACCAGAACCACACAGACCACACCACTCACTGCAGCTGTTATTCCTATAAAATCGGCCGATGAAGTCAACAGCGAATAGATAACCGTACATGTAATTACCCCCCCTATAAGGAACCAGTCGAACGGCTTTAGATTGATAATATTTTTAAACTTAATCATAGATACTGGTTTGTCATACATAGATACTGGTTTGTCATACATTGACACTGTTTTGTCATAGCAGTGGCGGGCTTATCCATATACTAATCACAGAGGAATAGTGAACAGAAACTGGTAGTGATTCTGTTTACGGTCTGTCCTGATATACCTTACCCCTGCCGAGAGCGGAATCGAGATACCTATAGCGTTAAAATCCACCAGAAGATCTGTTCCGAATGAGAACATTCTGCTGTCAGAGCGTTCTCCCTGATTATATGCCCAATCGGCAAATGGCATCACATTGAGCCTTTTAAGATAGAGAAGGGAGAGTATGTTCAAATCTCCCAGATATACGGGAAAAGCGTAGTCGGCCGAGAATGAAACATAATTTTTTCCGTACTTCTTCTCATAACCTCTGGGCGAAGAAGCAACATTGGGGAGCAAATAGTTTTTGCCTGTATAATTCTGATGCTGGTATGAGAGTGATAATTTAAGTCCGTGAGTTCCTGATATCCCGGGCAAATATCCGTAGACCCTTGCAAAAAACAGGGAGCCGTAATTCTCCCCTGAAAAAGGCACTTTGTTGAATTGCAGGTTTACCCCTATTCCCAGACGGGGGTAAATATCCAGCGGTGCAACATTCCTTATCTTATAAAACTGCAAACCTGCAGAGATGTATTGATAAGGCAGGTATTTTGTCTTTTCGTA
>JALNXR010000269.1 GCA_023230265.1 Bacteroidales bacterium
CGATTCTTGCCCCTTTTCCTATCAGAGAACGGGCGTGTTTGAGAAGCATTTCCGGTTTGTTAATACTCTCTATATAGAGCATGATAACAGGGGCACTTTTCCCATTTACATAATTGTTATCCAGGTGTTTCAGAACTTCTTCTATACCGAGTTGGGCACTGTTGCCCACAGAAAAAACAGATGAAATGGGGAGACCGAACTGTGCTGCAGTTTCAAGAATGAAAACTATGGTTGCCCCGGAACCGGAGATAATATCGATACCACGCTCAACCAGATTTGGAACCGGTTGAGTAAAAATCCCGCTGTAGTACGGGGTTGTCACTCCGATACAATTAGGGCCTATCAGGGATGCACCTGATTTGTTGACTATCTCAACGATCCTGTTTTCGTAAATTGTGCCCTGGGGACCATCTTCGTGAAAACCGGCTGATAATATGATTAGAGCCTTGCACCTTTTTTTACTGCAAAGAGTTTCAACAGCCTCAGGGCAGAACTGAGCCGGGATTGCCAGTATTGCCAGATCTGTCTGAGGGAGCTCCTCAACCTTTTTAAAACATTTAATACCCTGTACAATATCAGATTTTGGATTAACGACCATCAATCTTCCTTTAAAGTTTCCTGCAATAAGATTTCTTAAAACTGCACCTCCGGGTTTATGGATATCATCAGAACCACCAATAACGGCGATAGCTTTTGGGTTTATTAACTCTTTTGTTATCATATTTTAAGGATTATAGACGGCAAATATAACGAAAGTAAATAAAAAACTTAATTTTAATTTTAATTATCAACTATTTCAGGAACTTTCCGGATATCTCTTTTCCGGCAATCCCTGCTTTATCCAGTACTGTTTTACAAGGTGAATATGCTCGGGATAGTGCTCTCTGCAAAAGTCATACATAATAACAGCTCTCTTAAGCGGAGTCATTGACTTGTCCAACGAGACACGCAGTATTATGTGCGAGAGAAAATCCTCAATAAAATTTCTGCTGTATGGTACAATTTTCTGGAAGAACTCCCGGAAGCCTCCCCTGTTATACCAGAGATCAATAATTCCGGAAAGCACAGACACCCGCCATAGCTCTTTGCAAGTTATTGAATCAGTTTCCAGTACTCTGTAGTCCGGAAGAGATGAATATTTAATTCCGTATTTATCACAATCATCTATTATTGCTGTTCCCGGGAGAAGCTTGAGTAATTCCAGCTGGATTTCACAGGTCCCGGTAGAGATAAGAGTATTGATATCCAAAATTAATTGTCTGTAAGTGTAAAGCGGCAGTCCTGCTATTATGTCTGCGTGAATGGTGAATTTTTTAAGAGAAGTCAGGAACATCAGCCCTTCAAGGGATTCCCTACTTTTGCCTGCTCTTCTGCAAGCATTAAGTACATTGTCGTCAAGAGATTGTATTCCTGTTTCTATATGGAGCAGACTGGAAGGAAGTGAGGATAACTTTTCTTTGAGGGGAGGTGAAAGAAAAGCAGGATGAAGCTCCACATGAAAGCAGATTTCAGGGAAATCCCTGAATAGTTCAAGCAGTTGCAGTGCTCTCTCCGAATTGGCATTGAAAGTTCTGTCCAGAATCCTGATGTTTTTTACACCATGTCTGTATGCATTCTCAATTCTTCTTCTGATTTCTTCTAAATCGATATTTTCAATTTTTCTGCAATCGCCGCTCACGCAGAATGAGCACCGGTTAAAACAACCCCTTGAGGTCTCTATTTGAATATAAGCCCTGTCCCAAACGAAAAAAGGGGAGGATTCGGGATATTTTAATAAGGGAAAAGATTTTACTTGAGCGATTCCGTTATCAGTGTAAATCCCTTCCGGGGATAACATACAAATCCCTGGCAATTTATCCGTTCCCTCTCCTTTTATTAAAGCAGATGCAAGAGAGGCAAACTGATTTTCTCCTTCTCCTCTGAATACGGCAAATATGTGTTTGTTCTCTGAGAGAAAACTGTTGTTGTTCCCCAGAAATTCAGGGCCGCCCAGAACAATTTTTACCCCGTTGTTTAAGGTTTTGAGATCCCTGAGTAATCTGAGAGTGTAATCCGAATTGAAAAGCCAGAGTGTGGAAAAAATAAAATCCGGCTTAAATGCCAGAATTTCATTAAGAAGTGTAAAAGGTTCTTTTTTTATTGTTGAGTACAGGACTTTAAATACTACACCTGTAAACACATCGGCCTCATCTTTTCCGATTTGGGCATGAAGAGCAGGTAAGGCCAGTGATGTGTGGGAATATGAGACATTTATATCAAGCCAAAGAAACCTCATGATATAAATCCTGGCAGCTCAGGGAAGGGGTTCAAAATCCTCTTTGCCCACTCCGCACAATGGACATACCCAATCATCAGGGATATCCTCAAATGTTGTACCCGGAGCTATTCCTCCTTCCGGATCGCCAATTTCGGGATCATATACATAGTCACATACGATACAGATATACTTCATAAGGCTGATTTTTGAATTAGAATTATTTCTTTAACAATATTACTACAATTTTTTATTACAGCAAAACTTGACTAATTTTACGGATCAAAAATAATCAAATGAACAGATTGTTAATTAAGAACATTCTGCTGGATGGCAAAAAGCGCGATATTCTCATCAGGGATAATATAATTGAAAAGATTGGGAGTCACCTTTCGCCGGATGCCGAAAGAGTTGTTGAGGGAAAAGGAAAGTATGCCATTCCTGGTTTTGTTAATATGCACACCCACGCGGCAATGACAATTATGAGGGGAATAGGGGAGGATCTCTCCCTTATGGACTGGCTGCACAACCTTATATGGCCTACCGAGAAGAGACTGACATCAGAAATGGTTTACTGGGGTACAAAGCTTGCATGCCTGGAGATGATAAAAAGCGGAACCACCTGCTTTAATGATCAGTACTGGTATCTCTCAGAAGCTCAGAAAGCTGCTGAAGAGATGGGCTTAAGATCAGTTCAACCCTTTGTTATTCTGGATCTGCTGGATGAGTCCAGATCAGAAAAAATAATTGAAGAGTGTATTGAGGCGTATGAAAAATCGGATTCCTGGCCGGAAAGAAACACTTTTGCAATCGGAGTACACTCACCTTACAGTGTCTCTGCAAAAATGTTAAAATGGGCAGCAGATTTTGCCAGAGAGAGGAATTTGCTGGTTCATCTTCACCTGTCGGAAACATTTGCTGAAAACCAGGAATGTATTGATCAGCACGGAATGACACCCACACAATACCTGGACTCTTTTGGATTGCTGGCTCCCAATGTTCTGGCAGCCCATTGTCTTTGGATAGACGACAAAGACATTCCCCTGCTTGCAAAGAGAGGAGTTACCGTGATACACAATATTAATTCCAACCTAAAGATTGCATCAGGCTATAAATTCAAATAC
>JALNXR010000270.1 GCA_023230265.1 Bacteroidales bacterium
CCAAGACCAGCACTTTTTCACGTTTCAGAAAATTATTTCACGGGTGGACTTTTTCACCCCTCCCACATAATAGGTTCCAGATGTCGAAATTGGCTGGTTGATAGTTGCGCCTATGGGATGCTAGTGGTTTGGTTCAAATGATTTTAGAATTTGGAGTTGTGATTGCGGATTGTTTGATGACGTACCAGTGTAGCCAGCGATTAGGGTTGTACTGGGAAGGTAACTGTATGTGAATGTATTGGTTTCCACACCGACGATTGAGGTGATGGTATTCAAACGGTTTTTAGCATCATAACCGTACATAATTTTTTGGGCAGGATAAACAGGATTTACAGGATTTAAAATAAATTCAGAATAACGCCCATATGAATCGTAGCTGCGGGTGATGACTGCGAAGGAGTTTGTTCCGGCGATTAGTCGGCCCTTTGAATCGTAACCAAATGTGGTTGTACCGGTAACGTCCTCGACTTTAATGAGCTGGCCGATGAGGTTATAACAGTTGGTGACGCTTGGAGTATCATCGTTATAATCCGTGGTGCGAATGCTGCCGGTGGTTGTATCGACATATCCGTAGGTCGTGATGATGTTGCGCGCCCATTTTCGGGTAGAGATTCGTCCGTCATCAAGATAGGTGTATGCCGTGCCTTTTCCATCGGCATAGAGTTTGTTGGTGACCGCGCCAGTGAACAGGTCATAATGCCAACGAGTGATGTCAGAGTTGCCGTTCTGATTACGCCACGTATGCAACTCAGCCATGCGCCCCGCTGCATCAAAAGCTGCCTCATTTGGATAGGTTGCGCCTTCGCTGCGATACAGCTGTCCATCACTGGAATAGTAGTTCACAGTTTGCTTTCCCTGCGGATCGGTAACGGTGATTTTGTACGCTCCGGGTTTTCCATCAACCGAGTGTTGTGTGCTGTAACTGGTTTTGTTCGTGCCATTTGCTGTGATCTGTCCAACCGTCGCTATTGAACCATCATCGTGATAGGTTGTGACACTCTGCAATTCGCGTTCATTAGCGTAATTCGTAGTTTTTACTCTTCTCGCATATCCGTCGTAAAAATGTTTCGTCACTCCGTCGAGGCTATTGGTTGAGTATGTCTCATATCCCGCTACAGAATAAGATACGTTTGTTATCCCTAGCGTGGCGCTAACGCTCGTCACAGTCTTTGAGGCGTTCGCGGGGTTGATGGATTCAGTAGTCACAGTTATGTTTCCGTCCGCATCAACTGAAATAGATTTGCTGTTATTCTTCAGAGATAGCCCCGTCAGCTGCACCCTCTGAACCGATGTTGTCAGAGCGTTCCCGCCGGGCCTATAAGAAACTGTGGCGGTTTTTTTCCACCACTCTCCCTCCGTGTTCTCAGTGTTCTCCGTGGTTAAATTTATGTTGTATTTATCCAGTGCGATAACTCCGGCCAGTGTGAAGCTCTGCGGATTGAAGTCAAGCGTTTGCCCAGCGGCTACACTAATTGTCGCGGTTCTCTCACCAAGTTCATTGTAATCAAAGACCGTTGACGACCCATCATGGCTGATGGTCTGGATGAGTTGCCCCGCATTATTATAATAAAAAAAGTTCATCTTTTTATGAAAATCCGTTGCACGGATTAATAAAATGTTCTTGCTATTATTCACCTGATACGCACTTAACCGGTGACCTTTCATAAACATTGCCTCATTCGTCAATTTCGCACCCAGACCCTTTTTTTGATCCTAAGGGGCTTTCCATTTCTTTCATAGTATCAATATTTAACAAGTCGCTTATAAGTGTGGACATATCACTTTCATCATGTAATCCTTTAACGATATGTGAATTAATTAACTCAAATTGATCCTTCAATTTCTTGTAATTCTTTTGTTTTGAAGAAAGCTCAAGTTCTGATAAAACAACATTAAATCCATTAAAATATTCAGACCACGATAGTGTGTTTGCAACAGAGACGCTAACCCTATTACTTAAAATAACACATGCTATAATGGCTATAATAACCGTTATAATACGCATTCTTTTTTTTTGTAATAAACATTCCAGTAATATTGCAACTAACATAATTATTAATATAATAATGTATGATATCATGACGATCCTCTTTATTTGCTCATTGGTTTAGGTTAATATCGGACAATAATTGCCACGATGCCCGTACGTTAAATGATTTAGCATGTCCATATATCTCAAGATCATGCATCCATTTATCAGAAACATGCTCTCCGCCTTCCCAGCAACATTTCTTTTCAAAATAATTAAGTCCAGGAAACGAAACGTTGATTTTGTCATTGTTTTTTGTGTCAGAAAAAGTGTATTTTTCTGAAGGAAAATGGGCTTTTATGAACCCAAACTGTTTGCTGTAATTTATAACAACCCTGCCAACAGAAGTGCTCAGATCATTATGGGTGTACGCTACTAAATCTATATTTCCTGAAGGATTGCTCAATAAATGTTTGTATGCCTTCTTGTTCTGTTCAATAATACTATTGTCTTTTTTGAGCAGATTATATGATAAAATAATTGGTGAACAAGATTTTGACATATAATTCTTTAAAAATCTTATTGTTAAACTTTTGTCATTGGCTCCCCATGCAGTGATAGCATTTCCTAATGGGGCATATTTCAAAAATTGATTTATAGCACATGCTAACTGTTCAGCTTCTTTTTTTGTCAAGCGATTTCCGTATTTCAGCCCCAAATAATCCCACTTGTTTACTACATCATTTCCACTATTTCCATATATATGCAATCCTCCATCAACTCCTATTGGGTCGGAAGAAATGAATCGATGAAAGAGCGGATCATAATAACGTCTTTGATAAACAACCAGTTTAGTAGCTTTATCAAAAGGCTTTGTGCTAAACCGATGCGTAAAGTCATCAGCCATTGTGCCCGATTGATAAGTAATCTCGCCTGCGGAATTATATTTGTAGTGAGCTTTAATCGCTCCGATAGTGTCCATATATTCGGTAATGTTGCCGTTCACATCTCCAACAGCGAAATACGTGTTGGTTTCGTAACTTGTAACTTTTGTGTCACTTAGTAGACCACCGACACCGCCTGCGCCTTGAAGAGTGCCACTGAGGTCGAGTCCCCACGTGTAATAATTGACATTGGTTGTGAAGATGGTTTGATCTATGATGATTTCTGCGGCAATATTCCAACCGTCCCAGATGTATTTAGTGGTAAGACAGCTATAGGGGTTGGGGGTTAGGGTTGTCTTGGAGATGCGCCTTGATTGATAATCATAGGCATATTCGCAGAGAACACCACTGGTGAAATTGGATGAGCTGATGAGGCGGTTTTCAGCATCCCAACCATGAGACCAATGAATGCCATCCCATGTGAGGTTTCCGTCAAGGTC
>JALNXR010000271.1 GCA_023230265.1 Bacteroidales bacterium
ATCCCCTCTTCAAGTTTTTTACCGTTACCCCTGGTTCCGTAATTGGGCACATCCGGTGACTCGTGCAGTCTTCTTCCTATTCCGTGACCCACCAACTCTCTCACCACAGAATATCCGAAACCCTCTGCATACTCCTGAACAGCGTGGGAAACATCTCCGATCCTGTTGCCTGCAAGAGCCTTTTGCACACCTTTGTACAGAGACTCTTTTGTAACCTCCATAAGTTTGCGGTCTTCAGCTGATATCTCTCCAACCGGAAAGGTATAGGCTGAATCGCCATAAAAACCCTTCATGAAGGTTCCGCAATCCACCGATACAATATCTCCCTCCTTAAGGCGGTAATCCGATGCAAAACCGTGCACTACCACATCATTGACGGAGATACATACCGAGTAGGGAAAACCGTTGTAACCCAGGAAGGCCGGAACTGCACCGTTTTTACGGATGTAGCTGTCGGCAATATTGTTAAGCTCCATGGTAGTTATCCCGGGAGCAACCATCCTGCCAACCTCAGCCAAAGTTCTTGAGACCAAAAGAGCATTCTCTCTCAGTATTTCAATCTCTTCCCTGGTCTTCAGTTTTATCATACACTCAAAGAACACTGAATCATTAAAGCCCTGACCGTCCTTTAAGGCGGCCTGTCTTCATAAGACCGTCGTAGTGACGCATCAGCAGGTGACTCTCAATCTGCTGCAAAGTATCCAGAATAACTCCTACAAGTATCAGCAACGAAGTTCCGCCATAAAAAGAGGCGAACTGGTTGGACACTCCCAGAATTGTCGCAAATGCCGGAAGAATTGCTATTATAGCCAGAAATATTGATCCGGGCAAAGTAATTCTTGACATTATTGAATCCAGATATTCTGCAGTTTTCTTACCGGGTTTTATACCGGGAATAAAGCCGTTGTTCTTCTTCATATCTTCTGCCATATTTGTAGGATTTACCGTCACTGCTGTGTAGAAGTAGGTAAATGCCACAACCATAAGAGCAAATATAAAGTTGTACCAGAATCCGCTAGGGTTGGAGAGTGTAGCTGCCAGGCCGCGGGTTGCATCAAATCCTGAAAGAAGCAGCGGGAACATCATCAGTGCCTGGGCAAAAATGATAGGCATAACGCCTGCTGCATTTATTTTCAATGGAATGTACTGACGAACTCCACCATACTGTTTGTTACCGATAATCCGCTTTGCATACTGTACCGGAATCTTTCGTGTACCCTGCACCAACGCAATTGTTGCAACAAATACCAGGAACAGAACAATAATCTCAACCAGAAGCATAAGGATTCCTCCTCCTGCAGACTGGTTGACCCTTGCCGTGAATTCTGCCAGAAGTGCAAAAGGCAATCTCGCAACTATACCCACCATGATTATCAGGGATATACCATTACCTAAGCCGCGATCGGTAATTCTTTCCCCGAGCCACATGATGAACATCGTTCCGCCTATAAGCACAACTGTGGCAAATATGTTAAATGAGAATCCTTTAAAAAGAAACGCCTCCGGAAGAAGCTGGGCATGCAGGTTTGCCAGGTAGGCAGGTCCCTGGATGGCCAGTATCACAATTGTAAGATAACGGGTCCACTGGTTCATCTTTCTGCGGCCGCTTTCGCCTTCACGCTGCAGACGCTGAAAATAGGGAACCATTATTCCGAGAAGCTGTATTACAATAGACGCCGAGATATAAGGCATAACCCCCAGTGCAAATATGGAGGCATTACCGAAAGCACCACCTGAGAACATATTGAGCAGTCCCAGCAGACCTTCTGAGGCCTGCATCTGCAGTTTGTCAAGCTGAGTGGGGTCTATCCCCGGAAGTACAACATAACTTCCCAGCCGGTAAACCAGCAGAAGAAGCATAGTATAAACTATCCTCTTACGAAGCTCCTCAATCTTGAAAATATTCTTTATTGTTTCGATAAGTCTTTTCATCCCGGTTATCAGATTTTAGTAGCCTTGCCCTGTAGTGATTCAATCTGTGTGATTGCTGTTTTTGAAAATGCGTGGGCTTCTACATCAATTTTTGCAGTCAATGTTCCGTTGCCCAGAATTTTTATCCTGTCATTCTTGGAAACAAGCCCTGCCTCAATAAAAGTATCAGCAGTGAATTGGCTGATTCCCAGCTTTTCGCTCAGAGCCTGAAGAGTTGAAAGGTTAATAGCCTTATACTCAATTCTGTTAATGTTTTTAAATCCGAATTTTGGAAGCCTTCTCTGAAGAGGCATCTGTCCCCCTTCGAAACCGGACTTTCGGGAATAACCAGAGCGGGATTGTGCCCCTTTATGGCCGCGGGTGGAAGTTCCGCCGTGACCTGAGCCCTCTCCTCTTCCAATCCTTTTTTCTCTTCCCAGAGATCCGGTATTAGGTGTTAGATTATGCAGTTTCATTCTTTAATCTCCTATTAGTTAATTTCTTCAACTTTTACAAGGTGCAGCACCTTTTCAATCATACCCTTATTGACCGGGTTCAGCTCCAACTCCACAAAATGGTTTATTCTGCGGATGCCCAAAGATGCCAGAGTTGCCTCCTGCCTTTTGGTAGCGCTGTTCTTGCTCTTTACCTGAGTTACTTTAACTTTTTTCATCTCCCTGTCTCCCTTATCCGTTAAATACTTTATTCATGGGTACTCCGCGAAGACCGGCAACAGTGTATGCATCTCTCATCTCAAGAAGGGCAGCTACTGTGGCTTTTACCAGATTGTGAGGGTTAGATGAACCCTTTGACTTGGCAAGCACATCGTGTACCCCCACTGATTCGAATACTGCACGCATCGCACCTCCTGCCTTAACGCCGGTACCTTCTGCTGCGGGTTTCATAAAAACTCTTGCTCCCCCGAATTTTGCCTCCTGCTCGTGAGGAATGGTCTTTTTGTTAAGGGGTATCTTAACCAGGTTTTTCTTGGCATCCTCAATACCTTTTGATATTGCAGTTGTTACCTCATTTGCCTTGCCGAGTCCGTAACCCACTACGCCCTTCTCGTCTCCGACCACCACAATAGCTGCAAAGCTGAAGTGACGGCCTCCCTTGGTTACCTTGGTAACCCTCTGAACTGCCACCAATCTGTCTTTCAGCTCCAGATCGGTAGTCTTAACTTTTTTTACGCCTGTATTTGTCATACCTTATACTAGAATTTAAGACCACCTTCACGGGCGGCATCTGCTAAACTTTTTACTCTTCCGTGATAAAGGTAGCCTCCGCGGTCAAATGAAACCTGGGTTATTCCCTTTTCGACAGCTCTTTCGGCCATCAGTTTTCCTACCATTTTTGCAACTTCTACGCTTCTCTTGCCCTTGCACTGCTCTGCCAGCACCTTATCCCTTGAGCTTGCAGCAGCTATAGTAATA
>JALNXR010000148.1 GCA_023230265.1 Bacteroidales bacterium
TAAATGTTTCTGTGCTTCAACTGGGAAGTGCCATATGTTAAAGCTCCCCACATCAATGGTTAAGGGTAACTGTCAAAAGTGCCAGGTGTTAGCAAATTTTATAACCTGCTGTTGTTGAGCCGCATAGACAATTTTTCAAAAAGTATAGTTTTTTGAAAAATTCTCACAATGCATATAGTCAGCGACTTATAAAATTTGCTAACACCTACGTCTCGTCCAAAACAGGTAGGTCAAGGTCTTGAAATAGGTAGTTGACTTCAAATGGCTTACTTCAAAACTCAAATATAAGCTGTAAGAACTATAAGTTATGTTGTAGTATAAATTAGGAAGTAAAGCATAGTTTGTGCAAACATATCGCACATATAATCAAAGGATTGCTTGGCGCCGTTGACCCTACCCCAGCCTCCTTACCAGCGAGGCAATATCTTTGATCTCTATTATTTTAATCCTCTCTCTGCTAATCTGTTTAACCGTGCCTCCACTCTCACTGATGACACTCTCATTACCCTTTCTGCCAATCTGAACATCATCTCTGCTGATACTTTTACCGCTCCTACTGCTCTCCTCCTTGTTGTATTTATTGAATCCTGAGATAAATATGGACTCAAAACCAAGCTTGCCGGCCTCTGATATCCTTCTTTCTATCTGGCTGACAGGCCGGATCTCTCCGCTAAGTCCCACCTCTGCCGCAAAGCAGAAACCGGAGGGGACAGGTTGGTCCAAATTGGAGGAGAGTATGGCGGCAACTACGGCCAGATCACAGGCGGGATCGGAGACTCTCAGCCCACCGGCCATGTTAAGGAAGACATCCTTGGCAGAGAGGCGGAATCCGGCTCTTCTCTCCAACACAGCTAAAAGCATATTCATCCTTCTGGGATCAAACCCGGTTGCAGACCTTTGAGGAGTCCCATATGCTGCAGAACTAACAAGAGCCTGTGTCTCTATAAGTAACGGGCGTGTCCCGTCGATGGTTGCTGCAACGGCTATCCCGGATAGATTCTCCTGATGCATTGGTATAAGCATCTCAGAAGGGTTCTCAACCTCTCTCAATCCGTTGCCAAGCATCTCAAATATTGCCAGTTCGGCAGTTGAGCCAAAACGGTTTTTTATGCTTCTGAGAATCCTGTAGGACTGACGGGTATCCCCTTCAAACTGAAGCACGACATCCACTATGTGTTCAAGAATTTTTGGTCCGGCGATCATTCCATCCTTGGTAATGTGACCGATAATTATCACAGGTACACCGCTATCCTTAGCGTAGTTGAGAAGAGCAACTGCCGACTCGCGCACCTGGGTGACCGAACCCGGAGAACTCTCCACACTGTCGCAAAACATAGTCTGTATTGAATCCACTATAATTAGTGAAGGTGCTGTTTCGCGAGCCTGCTCAATAATGTTCTCAACCATTGTTTCGCTCATTATCAGACAGTTCTCCTCTGACCCCCCCAGTCTGGTCGCTCTTAATTTTATCTGCCGGGGACTCTCCTCCCCGGAGACATACAAAGTTTTAAGTAACGGTGATCTGAGGGGTATCTGAAGGGATAATGTAGATTTGCCGATTCCCGGTTCACCTCCTATTAAAACCATCGATCCCTTTACCAGACCTCCCCCCAGTATCCTGTCCAGCTCCCGGTTTCCAAGAGATATCCGCTCCTCTGTATCTGAAGAGATCCCTGAGAGGGGAACACTTTTCTTTTCTCTGAATCCCTGATTCACCGCTCTGCTGCCCTTTCCGGAGGGATCCCTGCCTATCACCTCTTCGCGCAGGGTGTTCCACTCCCCGCAGGCGGGACATCTTCCCAGCCATTTTGCACTCTCGTTTCCGCAGGAGGTGCAGAACCACACTGTTTTAACCTTTGCCATAGTGATTATTACAGAGCGTTTTGATAAGCTCTCCATGCAAATATAATTTAAAATATTGACAGCATTTTATATTATCTTTGTTTGGGACAATTAAGTATTTAATTCCATTGAATTATGAAAGCCGGTATTTTTTTCAGGAAGTTTCTCCCTCTGGTGAAATTGCTCTTTATCCTCCTCACGGGAACATCACTATTCAGTACATCACTTTTCAGCAAGGACAACCGGGATAATAAAGCCATAGCCGAGCGGATAGCAGAATATGCAGAAAAGGTGAGGCAGGAGTGGAAAATCCCAGGTATGGCAATTTCTGTGGTAAAAGATGGGGAACTTACGCTTTCACGCGGATTCGGAGTTAAAGAGCTTGCAACTGTAATCTATACGGGAAGTGGCAACAAACCTTTCACGGAAAATGTTGAACCTCTCTCTGAGATGGCTGAGAAACTCAGGGTGGCACCGGAGAACAGGGTGGATCCTAATACATTGTTCCATGTTGGTTCAATTTCCAAGTCTTTCACGGCACTTGTAATGGCCCAGCTTGTGGATCAGAAGCTCCTTAAATGGGAAGATTCGGTGAGTAAAATTCTACCGGACTTTCAGCTCTACGACAAATGGGTGCAGGAGAACATGATGGTAAAGGATATTATGACCCATAGCACAGGGATCAAGGGTCAGGCCGGCACCTATATACCCAATCTGGGATACGTCAGGGAGGATATTTACAAAATGCTTCCGCTGATAAAACCGGCTTACAGCTTCAGGGAGAGATATGAGTACAACAACATAACCTTTATAATCGCAGCAAAGATAATAGAGAAGCTGACAGGAAAAAGCTGGGAGGAGAATGTCAGGGAGAGGATTCTTATTCCTCTGGGGATGAATTCGACGATATTGAACGGAAAAGAACTGCTCTCTGCTTCAAACAAGGCTATCCCTCACGAATTCAATTATAGCGGAGCTCCGGTAAATAAATCTTCAGCTCAGCTGCAATTGAAAGATACAGCTCAGCTGCAATTGAGAGATTCTGACCAGTCACAATGGAAAGATTCTCTCACTGTGACACCCCTGTATGGGGAGGATCAGGCACTCCACTGGCTAACGGTAATCGGTCCGGCCGGTTCGGTTATCTCATCTGCAAACGATATGGCCAAATACGCCTCTTTTCATCTCAACAGAGGCAGAGTGAATGGAAAGGAACTCCTGAGCAGGGAGTCATTTGATTTTTTGCACAAAGGATTTACAATAACATCCCAGGATTCTGCAAGAGTTACAATGTACGGCCACTGCTGGTTTATAGAACAGAACAGCCGCTACAGGGTGATTTTCCACACAGGTACTACCTGGGGATTCACGGCTTTGTGCGCATTTGTCCCGGAGCAGAATCTTGCTATAACAATTCTGGTCAATTCTGACCAGCCGGCGGTGGCCAGGTATGCTATAATGCGCAGGTTAATAGATATGTACAAAGGATATCCTGAGAGGGATTACAGCCGGGAGTATCTGGAAGAGTACCTGAAAACTTCACGTGAAAAAAGAATAAAGTCAGAAAAGGAACGCCTGGAAGCACAGGAAACCAAAGGAGGGAACATAAGAATTCCAGATTTTAAGCTGCTTACAGGAAATTATGATAAAGGGGAGCTGTTTGGAAAGGCAATTATCACCCTTGAGGATGGAAAGCTCTATATCACAGTGGGACCGCAGGGATGGAAGCACCGACTTAATCACAGCAAGGGAGATACATTCCGGTTCAGTAGTGACGGACACACCTTCCCACTTACTTTCAAATTCAACAAAAACAGAAAAAGAGTAACTGCCCTGGAGATTGACTTCGGGAACGAAGAAAACTTTGGAGAGTGGAGAAAATTGAGGTGTAAAAAGAGTCAATAAAACAATATAAATAGTTGGTTGTTATGAATAAAGCTGTATTTATTTTTGCCATTTTTTTTACCGCACTTTTGTCGTTTCAGCATGAAGAGGCGGTATCACAAATTAAGGAGAGACCGGTTATTGGAATATCATCCACTATGGGAGGAGGTTCTTCTACATCCGCGCCTTTGACCTACATAAATTCTGTGATAAAAGCCGGAGGCATCCCTGTTGTCATACCTTTGACTGCTGACCGGGAACTTCTTTCTTCTCTGCTCAAAAGTCTGGACGGAATCGTTATGACCGGGGGGGAGGATGTTGATCCCCTTAAATGGTATGGAGAAGAGCCCATCCCTCAACTCGGAGAAGTTGCGCCAAAGAGGGATGAATTCGACTTTGCGCTTATAAGGCTTGCAGTACAGGAGGGACTTCCTGTGCTTGGGATATGCAGGGGGGAGCAGGTAATGAATGTGGCTTTTGGCGGAACTCTTTATCAGGATATTCCGTCACAGCATCCCGATAACGCTGTAAAACACAGACAGAGTGCTCCCGGGAACCACGGAACTCACTCCGTCCGGATTGAAAAGGGCTCGCTTCTTGATAGTTTAATTGAACCGGACACTGTTTTTGTTAATAGTTTCCACCATCAGGCAGTAAGAGAGACAGCTCCAGGTTTCAGGATTACAGCATGGTCAAAAGACGGAATTGCCGAGGCAATTGAGATGGAGGGGAACAACAGAGTTTTTGGAGTGCAGTTCCACCCCGAGATCTTCACATCTGCCGGGGATGAAACTTTTCTGGGAATATTCAGACATCTGGTTAATGAGGCTCAAAAGGGAAGGATCAGGAAATAGAGATTCCTCCGCCTGCCGGTCCTCTCTTTTTACCTGCCTGTCACTCTTTTAACACCCTTTGCTTTTCTGAGGCCGAGTTCTTTTTTAAAGACGTTAACAAACACAGACTCTGATGCTCTTTCTTTTAAAAGAGGTTTGTCCGGAGATATTTCAATATGTCTGGCATCAATACAAACCCCTCTGATACCGGATTCATTGCAGATTGCTGCTGTTTCCGGACTTGTAAAATATCCGGGAGCTTCTGACAGAAATGGACAACCCTGCTCAACTGCCTGCAGGTAACCCTCAATATCAGCCATATAATAATCATCTGCCACTTCCTGTATAACAGAGAGATGGTCATAATACTTCTCCTTTATCCAGTCATGAATCATAGATGGATCGTACATGACTATCGGGAAATAATCCTTGTTCATTATTCCATCACCGTTATACCATTCTTCACAACTTCTTATAGTGCTGATTTTTACCTTTCTATTGTTGTTAAAGTTGCCTCCTACAATTTCCTCCTGCATATTCACTTTGGCAATCCATTCCGGCTTATCAGTTGATATCCCTGCTGCCTCCATCATTGCAAGGCCGAAGGCAGAACACCCTGATCCTTCATTCTTGAATCCCGGCCAGAAATCACCTCCGTAATATTCGCAGGGGACAAATCCCTCCTCGTCCCCTTTTAAGAAAAGTTCCAGGAAACTAATCACTCTTATTGCAGATTCTCTGTTAAGGCGATATTTTATAAAAGCAATCTTCTCATTTTTAAAGAGAATATGATTAATAGTTTTTTCCAGCCTCTCTTTTGTGTCGGGTTCACCTTTCATAGCAGCACCAATTATCCCCATACCCACTTTTTTGATCAGATAAAGCTTAAGTTTTTCAATGTGGCTGACAGATCGCATCCCTGTAAACACCGGCTCCTCTAAAAGGGGACTGTCGATCCTGACAAAAAGATGACCAAGAGAGTAGGTATATCTGTGAAAACGATTTGATATCC
>JALNXR010000133.1 GCA_023230265.1 Bacteroidales bacterium
CTGAAGTGCGGCGGGTGAGCTCCAGTCCAGAGGACGATATGATGGAACAACAAAAATTGTCATCTCGTGCCTCTCTTCATCTTCAGAAACATTTACTGTACAATCAAAAATATTAACTGCGGAATTTTTCCCCGGAAGATTCTGGGTTGACAGCAGTAAAATTACTACTGTTATAATGGGAGTTATTCTAAGAAACAGGTCGCTTTTCATCCGGTCTGTTTTAAGTATGGGTGTGATTGGATCTAATTCCGGTACTGATTGGATTTAATCCGGTTGTGACTGGAATTAATCCTGATTTTTGTTCTTGTTTAAAATTGCAATAAACTCATCAAGCCTGCCTTTGGCTCCGGGGAGGTCAAACAGGGTATAGTTACCGCATTCAGAAGGCTTTGCTCCCGGAACCTCATCAAGAGAGCGGATATATTCCAGAGCATTGATAACTATCTCTCTGATGTAATCTGTGTTGTAGTTTATATAGGTTAGGAGGTAAAAGCCTGTAAGACATCCCATAGGGCCGATATATACCACCTCATCCCTGATAGGGGAGATTGTTCTAAGGTAGGTTGCAAAGCTGTGTTCTATTGTATGTGAAATCCGGGGAGAGAGGGCCTTCTTTTCTGACAGAGTGGGTTTAACAAGCCTGATGTCATAAGTGAACACTCCTCTTTTATGATCTGCATCCCTGAGGTAGATTCCCGGTTCCAGTGTAAGGTGGTCAACTTTGAAAGATGTTGGGGTTTCCATTCTTTTTTTTTGCTAATATAAAAATATTTTTCAATTTTGCGATGCCAATAATTAGAGAATGAATAGATCCCTGTTCAATATGTACATGCACACAATGCGGATTCGGTCTGCAGGGGTGTTTGTTGCATAAACAGGTGTAATTTAGTATATAGCGACATGGCCTCTGCAAATGCAGGGGCTTTTTTATTTTATGTTAATAACTATGGAAATTTTAAAAACAGTGATTGGCCAAAGAATACTCGTTCTGGACGGGGCGATGGGAACTATGCTCCAGCGCTATGGATTTGATGATGAGAAATTCAGAGGAGATATTTTCAGGGAGCTAAAAGGCCCTCTTGTGTCAAATTTCGACCTTCTGACCCTGTCACAACCACAAGCTGTAAAAGAGGTGCACAACAGATATCTGCAGGCCGGGGCTGATATTATCACAACAAATACATTCAGTTCCAACTCCCTTTCTCTTTCTGACTACTCTGCAGAAAAATATGTCAGGCTGCTTAATTACCAGGCTGCCCGATTAGCCAGAGAGTCTGCAGATAGTTTTACTTCTTCTGACCCTTCAAAGCCCAGGTTTGTAGCCGGATCAATGGGACCGGCCAACAAATCCTGCAGCATTTCACCAAAGGTGGAAGAACCGGGATACAGAGCAGTTACCTTTGAAGAACTCAGAAGTGCATATAAACTCCAGGCGGAGGCACTGCTTGACGGGGGTGTTGACCTCTTGCTGGTTGAGACTGTTTTTGACACCCTTAATGCAAAAGCTGCACTTTTTGCCATAGATGAGATAAGGCAGGAGAGAGGCTGTGAAATACCTGTTATGCTTTCAGCAACAATTTCCGGCAACTCGGGAAGGCTCCTCTCCGGGCAGAGCGTGGAGGCCTTTTTAATCTCTGTTTCCCATTCTCCATTGTTCAGCATAGGGCTTAACTGTTCATTCGGAGCTGATCTTTTAAAACCATGGATGAGAATTCTGAGCAGCACAGCTTCTGTTCCGGTCTCTCTCTATCCCAATGCCGGTCTGCCGGATGAGGATGGCAGATACGGCCACACGCCTGAAATCATGGCAAGGTATACAGAGGAGTATCTTAAAGAGGGGCTGGTCAATATTGTGGGAGGATGTTGCGGAACCACACCCGAACATATAAAGTTAATTGCGGAGCTTGCTGAGAGGTACAAACCCAGAAGAGTCCCTGTTCCAAAAAAAGAGGAGAGGGCTTTGAAGCTGTCAGGGTTGAATCCTCTAGTTGTCAGCCCTGAAATTAACTTCGTAAACATTGGTGAAAGGACCAATGTTGCCGGATCAAAAAAATTTCTGAATCTTATAAGAGAGGAAAAGTATGAAGAGGCTGTCAGGATAGCCGCCGATCAGGTGGCCAACGGGGCTCAGATAATTGATGTCAGCATGGATGACGGGATGGTAGACGGGGTAAAGGCCATGACAACTTTTCTCAATCTTGCGGGTGCTGATCCGGCCATTGCTGCCGTTCCGGTTATGCTGGACAGTTCAAGATGGGATATTATTGAAGCCGGGCTTAAAGTGATTCAGGGTAAAGGAGTCGTCAACTCAATCTCCCTCAAGGAAGGAGAAGAGGTGTTTGTTGAGAGGGCAAGATTAATAAGGCGTTACGGAGCTGCAGCCGTTGTAATGGCTTTTGATGAGCAGGGTCCGGCAACTAATCCGGAAAGAGTAAGGGAGATATTTGAAAGATCCTTTGCGCTGCTTACTTTAAGAGCAAACTTTCCCCAGGAAGAGATAATTTTTGATCCGAATGTATTCCCGGTATCGACGGGAATGGAGAGCGACCTTAACAACGGGGTTAATTTCTTTGAATCCGTAAGATGGATAAAAAAGAGATTTCCGTTATCAAACATAAGCGGAGGGGTGAGCAATGTCTCGTTTTCCTTCAGGGGAAACAACAAGGTGAGGGAGGCTGTCAACTCTGCATTTTTGTATCATGCGGTTACGGCCGGTATGGGCATGGGAATAGTCAATCCACAGTCTGCAACACTTTATAATACCATACCGGCCGGTCTGCTGGAACTGGTGGAGGATGTGCTTCTGAACAGAAAACCGGGTGCAACTGAACGGCTTACGGAATATGCACTCAAGGAGAATGAGCAATTATCGGTGACAGAGGAGAAATCAGATAACCGTTCTGATCTTCCTCTGAGAGAGAGGATAATCAATGCGCTTGTCACAGGGGATGAGAGATATCTGAGTGAGGATATTGAGGAGGCTAGAATAGAGAGCGGAAATCCTGTTCAGGTAATTGAGGATTATCTTATAAAAGGGATGGCAGAAGTGGGAGAGCTCTTCGAATGCGGAAAGATGTACCTGCCTCAGGTTATTAAATCCGCGAGGGTGATGAAACAGGCTCTTTCATTTATTCTTCCGTACATTAACAGTAATAAGGGAAACGATACCCAAATAAAAACCACTTCCGGGAGATTGCAGGAGAGAGGTTGTATAGTTCTTGCCACTGTTGACGGAGATATCCATGATATTGGGAAAAATATTATCTCTTCTGTGTTATCCTGTTATCAGTTCAGGATTGTGGATCTCGGAGTGATGGTTCCTGCCTCTCTCATCATAGAGGCTGCTGTCAGAGAGAAGGCTGATATAATTGGTGTCAGCGGACTGATCACCCCGTCACTTGCAAAAATGGAAATTTTACTCAGGGAGATGGAGTCTCTGGGAATGAAAACTCCGGTTATAATCGGCGGTGCCACAACCTCTCAGCGCCATACAGCAATCAGGCTGGCTCCTCTCTACAGCGGAGATGTGGTTCATGTACCCGATGCCTCAAAAGTTGTAAACGCTGCGATCTCTCTGATCTCTTCAAAAGAGGAATATTCATCTGAACTCAGAAAGAAATATGAGAAAATCAGGGAGGAAAATTCTGCCAACAAAAGCCGTGAAAAACTGATATCTCTCTCTGAGGCAAGGGAAAACCGCCTGAGAATTGAGTGGGGAAGTTACAAACCTCCAATACCTGATCTTGAAGAGACGATTGTTCTTACACCATCTTTAAGCATACTCACAGAGTATATTGATTGGGAGCAGTTCTTTGTGGCCTGGCAGCTGAATGCAGGTAAAGCAGGTCTTAGTGAAGAGGCAGCCGCAGGAAGGGAGAGATTGCTTTCTGATGCTCTAAGATTGATAGACAAAGCCGATAAAGAGGGGCTTATAAAACCTGTAGGTATATGCAAAATATTTAAGGCAAACAGTTGTGGTTATGACGATATTGAGATCTATGGCAGCGATGAGGAGGAGCCTCCGGTTATTCTGCACACGCTCAGACAACAGGCAAAAAAACCGGTTTCCGGCAAAAGCAATTCAGTCAGGAGTTCTGTTAACAGTAAAAATCTTGCGTTAGCTGATTTTGTAATGCCTGCGGAGTGCGGCAGAAAGGATTACATAGGAGCATTCTTTGTTACGGCAGGAGTTGAAGCAGAGGGGTTTGAAGAGTCTTTCGAGCGGGAATCAGACCATTACTATGCTATTATGGCAAGGCTGATATCAGACAGGATTGCAGAGGCTTTCTCTGAGTATCTTCACGAGAAGGTAAGAAGGGAGTTATGGGGCTATGAGAGCAAATGTGAGGATGAAAATCAGAAGAACCGGGAGGATTTCAGAGGCATAAGACCCGCTCCTGGTTATCCTGCATTGCCTGACCATACTGCAAAAGAGATAATATGGAAACTTCTGGATGTAAATAAAATAACAGGGGCTACCCTTACCGGGAGTATGGCAATGAAGCCGGCCTCATCGGTGTCAGGATTCTATTTTGCCCATCCGTTGGCGAAATATTTCTCAGTTGGAAAAATCCTGCCGGACCAGGTAGAAGACTATGCCTTTAGAAAAGGGATAACAGTGTCAGAGGCAAATAAATGGTTAGAACCTTGGATATCAAAGAGATAATATAATGTAAATATAAACAACGAATCACAACTTATAATGAAAGTAACAGAACATATTGACAGGGCCAAAGGAAAAACCCTCTTTTCGCTTGAGATCCTTCCACCGCTTAAAGGAGAGTCCATACAACCTGCATTTGAGAGTATAGAGAGAATTCTGGAATTCGGAATTCCATTTATTGATGTCACATGGCACAGGGAAGAATTTGAATACCGGGAGGTTGAAGGTGGTTTGATGAAAAGGGTTACTATCAAAAAAAGGCCCGGAACAGTCGGGATTTGTGCAGCGATACAGAACAGATATAATATTGATGCCATTCCGCATGTTCTGTGCGGAGGGTTTACGGCTGAGGAGACAGAAAATTTTCTTATTGATCTCAATTTTCTCGGGATTGACAATGTTATGGCTTTAAGGGGTGATCCGGTTGCCGGGGAGAGGGGTTTCACACCCGAGAAGGGGGGGCATGCCTATTCACTGGATCTGGTCTCTCAAATAGAGGCCATGAACGAGGGCAGGTACCTGGATGAGAGCATAAAGTACTGCACTCCGACAAATTTTTGTATAGGTGTGGCCGGTTATCCGGAGAAGCATATCGAGTCTCCCTGCATGGAGAGTGATCTCCATTTTCTCCGTGAGAAGGTAAGAAGAGGCGCTGACTACATAATCACCCAGATGTTCTTTGACAACAGAAAATTTTTTGAATTTGAGAAGAAACTAAGAGAAACTGGTATAACGGTTCCTATAATACCGGGGCTCAAACCTTTGGCAACAAAGAAGCAGCTTAATGCCCTCCCATTGAAATTCAAGGTTGATCTTCCGGAAAACCTTGTGAAAGAGGTCTTAAAGGCTAAAAATGATAAAAGTGTCAGGGAGATTGGAATAGAGTGGTGTGCAGAACAGAGCCGTGAACTGATAAAATCCGGAGTGCCGGTTATTCACTATTACTCCAGCGGGAAAACAGAAAATATCAGAGAGGTGCTAAAAGAGATTTCATAAATTCTTCTCTTTTTTACGGCTGAGACTGATTGCTGCAAAGGAGGCAAGTCCGCAGACTATCATTGTCAGTGCCTGTGACTCGTGTGAGATTGTAGCAAACACAATGCCTGTTGTCTGACTGATTCCATAGATTGAAGTGAGAGCCAGAGAGATAATAAAATGGTAAGCTCCGATTCCTCCCTGAACCGGTACAACCCAGCCCAATCCTCCTACCATCATCAGAAAAAGAGCATCAACGGGGCCAAGTCCGGTAACAGAAGGAAATGCCAGTATTGTTGTCCAGCTCATCAGCCAGTAGCAGATCCAGAGAAGGATGGTATAGATCAGGAAAAGACCTTTCTGAGGCATTTTAAAACCGGAGACAATTCCCGAAAGTACCCCTTTAACCAC
>JALNXR010000281.1 GCA_023230265.1 Bacteroidales bacterium
ACGGATGCTTTTTTCTATAACGGAATATGATATACAAGAATACAATCAGAGAGAGAACGATTGCCCCGGCAATCCATATTATACTTACCGAGAACTTTTGCTTGACAGCTTCCAGGATCTGACTGCTCAGAAAAGTTCCAAACCGGTCCCAGGAGAGGAACATTACAGAAAAAAATATAATTATCAGTGTGAGCATATCTATGCTTCTCTCCAGTACAACCGTCCCTGCCACCGACTCGAAAGCAATACCACTCCTGCTGCTTATCACCCCGCAACGGGCTATCTCTCCGGCTCTGGGAACCGCAAAATTTGTAAGGTACCCGATGTTGACACCGTGCCAGGAATCCCGGAGTCTTACCTTTTTACCCAAAGGAAGCATTATCAGTCTCCAACGGGCTGCCCGGACCAGAAATGCTGTGATTCCAATGGTCATTGAAGCGGCTATCCAGCCGTAATCTGCACTTTTGAGACCTTGGTAAAAATCTGCCCAGTGAACTCCTCTGAATGAAACCCACAGAAGTAGGCAGGCAATCGCAAACAGCAGCAGGTATCTTGCTATCTGAAAAAAGCGTTTCATCAGGGAATCAGCTTGTTGGTAACTGAATCGGGGAATATTATATTTGGTTTGAAATTTTTTGCCTCCTCAGGGGTCATGAGGGCGTAGGACATTACAATTATAAGATCACCGGGAGAAAACTTATGGGCTGCAGCACCGTTTACCCCGATCTTTCCGCTTCCCCTCTCTCCTTTGATTACATAGGTCTCTATTCTCTCTCCGTTTGTGATGTTTACCACAGACACCTTCTCGTTTAAATAGAGGTTAGCAGCATCAATCAGATCTTCATCAATGGTAATACTACCTATGTAGTTCAGATTAGCCTCAGTAACCCTGGCCCTGTGAATTTTTGATTTTAATATTTCGAGCAGCATCTTGTCTGTTACTTTAGTTTAATATTGTCTATCAGTCTGATCTCACCTGCATAGACAGCAACGTAAATTCTGATGTTTTTGGCATCAGCCCACTCAGTGAGGGGGCGCAAAGTTAAGGAATTAATTATTTCTACATATTCACATCTCAACAGAGTTTCTGAATTTATCTCCGATCTTACCAGATCTGAAAGCTCCTGAGGAGAGTATCTGTCTGATTGACTGAAGATTTCCACTGCTTTTATCAGTGTCCTGTAAATGTGGGGAGCGGCTTTTCTATGCTCCGGAGTCAGAAGCATATTTCTGGAACTCATTGCAAGACCGTCACTCTCCCTCAATGTAGGGCAACCTGTTATCTCTGTCCGGTAACCCAGTTTTGCTGACATGTGGCGGATAATAGCCAATTGCTGAAAATCCTTTTCCCCAAAGAAGGCACAATCGGGATCAACAATATCAAATAGGCGTGTAACCACCTGAACTACACCGTTAAAATGACCTGGGCGCCGCGGTCCCTCTCCGTATAGGTCCAGTCCGTCAAGGTTAAAAACTCTGGTATCTTCATTAGGGTACACCTCCTGAGCAGAAGGGATGAACACGACGGCGGCGCCCGCCTCTTCCAACAGCCTGCAGTCAGCTTCCACTGTGCGGGGATAACGTCTGAGATCGTCCGGATTATTGAACTGGGTGGGATTTACAAAAATTGAGACAACAACATTGGGGGTCCTTTCGAGTGCAATTTTTACCAAAGATATGTGACCGGGGTGGAGAGCTCCCATTGTGGGTACAAAAGCTCTTTCGTAATTTTTTGACAATGTGCCGAGTGCGTGTTGTAGCTGTGTGAGCGAATTGCAGATTAACATCCGGATATTTTTTGCAAACCTACAAAAAAAATAGAACTTTGTCTTTATGAAATCTATACTGGGAATTGGAAACGCTCTTACCGACATCCTTGCTGTTCTAAAGGATGACTCTCTTCTTAGTCACTATCATATACCAAAAGGGAGTATGCAGCATGTGGACAGGGAAACAGGCGAAAAGATATGGCAGACCCTAAGGCCGATGGGTGTCCAACTGGTTGCCGGAGGCTCCTCTGCAAATACTATAACCGGAACCGCAGTTCTGGGAATGCCCTCAGCCTTTATCGGAAAAGTGGGTGATGACGAACTGGGATCGCTCTTTAAATCCGATCAGACCCGCAACGGAATAATCTCCACACTTTTAAAAGGAAAAGCAGCTTCCGGCAGGGCGATGGTGTTCATCACCGATCCCAATGCAGAGAGAACCTTTGCGGTTTATCTCGGAGCAGCCATAGAGCTTGTGCCGGAGGATCTCACTCCGGAGATGTTCACAGGGCACGACTATTTCCACATTGAGGGGTATCTTGTCCAGAACCAGGAGCTTGTAAGAAGGGCTGTAGAGCTGGCCAAAAATGCAGGGATGATTATCTCGATAGATATGGCAAGCTACAATGTGGTGGAGAGCAATGACGCTTTTCTGCACGACATCATTGAGAATTATGTGGATATTGTATTTGCCAATGAAACGGAGGCACAATCCTTTGCAAAGACCGATCCCAGAAGTGCCCTTGATGAAATTGCAAAAATCTGCGACATTGCAGTTGTAAAAATAGGCAAGGACGGCTCTATGGTAAAGAGTGGAGATGAGTATCATTATATTGAGGCATGGCCTGCTGACACCATTGATGCCACAGGTGCCGGTGATATCTATGCTGCGGGCTTTTTGTTCGCACATTCCCATGGCCTTCCACTGAAGATGTGTGGTGAGGTGGGGTCGATAGTTGCTGCGAAGGTTGTAGAGGTGGTTGGCCCAAAGATTGATATACCCAGGTGGAAAATTGCCAAGCAGCAGATCCGGGAACTAACTGGGCTGCCTTAAGATAATAGAACGAAATCCTGTCCGATCCATTGAAAGCAAGTGTCCCTTCCAGAATATGTCCTGTCTTGTCTTTTCTCCACTCAAAAAAATTATTTTTTGATCCGGTATTCAGACCAGGGAAGAAATAGTTTGTAAGAGTAAATCGGGCTTTTACCTCCCAGATCAAGCCCTCTCCAAATGTACCGGTTAAAGAAATCTCCCCAAAACTCAAGTTTCTGCACCATCAGGTGGGAAGCAAATAGAACTTTTATGCAGAAAAAAATTTAAAATTATGATGAATTAGGACAACTCCCAATAATAGATTTTCTGATTTTACTCTAAGTGTTTTACTTAGTGTTCCAAAAGATATTATTATTTTAATGCTTTCACGGAGAGTAGAAGATGTATAGAATCTACAAACGAGTTCCGTTACAGCATG
>JALNXR010000272.1 GCA_023230265.1 Bacteroidales bacterium
ATCTCTCTGCGGCCGGGCATTCTGAGAATCCTGCCCAGAGACTTCTTTTCTCAAAAAAAATCACTGTTCAGGAGCATGTATACAGCATTCTCAAAGAGCGGCAGAGTGAGCTTGAGCAGCTTGGATTCAGCTTTAAAGGCAAAGATAATCAGGAAGATGAGTCATGTCTTAGCAATCCACCGGGAAGTGTTCAGGGTGAAAGGACAATTGAGATCACCTCTCTTCCGGAGGGGTTGCCGGAGAGCGACAGTGAACTCTATTCATTGATTGACAGTCTGATATTTGACATTACAGATGCCGGGATAAACACCCGCGGACTGATACTAGAAAGGTCAGCGGCAGCCATGGCCCGGTCTGCAGCATACAAAAAAAAGGAGATGCTTAATCCCGGAAGGGCACAATCCTTGCTGGAATCTCTCTTTAAATGCAGGGAGCACGTTTACACCCCCTCCGGTAAGATCTGTTACTCAGTAATCTCTGCGGAGGAGTTGACTAAAAGATTTATGTAACCTTAAAGTATTAATATTACCTGATAATTTTTAATTTTAAATAATATTTTGTACCACTTTTAATCTGATATACCAACTATGTACATTAACAGAGGATCTGGATTTTTTGGAGCTTTTCCGCCGGTTATAAAGAACCTTGTGATCATTAATGCATTAATGCTTCTGATCACATACATCACCGGGGACTTCATGTATGAGAAGTTTTCCCTCTTTTACTTTGAGTCCCCCCTGTTCAAACCATATCAGCTTATAACCCACATGTTTATGCATGGGGGCTTTATCCACCTTTTATTCAATATGTACTCCCTGGTAATATTCGGGATGGTTCTGGAGCAGGTATGGGGCAGCAAGCGGTTTTTCCTTTACTATATGATCACCGGGCTGGGTGCTGCTCTGCTGCATTCACTTGTGCTCTACATAGATGCATCCTCCCTTGCCTCAGCTGCCGAGGCTGGGAATTTTGCAGCGATGCAGAAGTTGGAGCTGCTTTATACAACTCCCACAGTGGGCGCTTCCGGTGCGGTTTACGGTGTTCTGCTTGCCTACGGGATGCTTTTCCCCAACAATGTTCTGCAGCTTATCTTCCCGCCGATAGCCCTTAAGGCCAAGTGGTTTGTACTGATATTTGGCGCTATAGAACTCTATCTGGGGATATCTAACACAGGTGGTAACGTTGCTCACTTCGCCCACCTGGGAGGTATGATATTCGGATTTTTCCTGATAAAATACTGGAAGAAAAAGAACAATCTATACTTCTGACAACTCTGACCAAAATACAAAGAGGTCTGTACTATGAGAAAAAGAGGTCATAAAAGAGGCAAAAAAAGAGGTGATAAAAAGCGGAGCGGCTTCTCAAAATTTGTCTGGCTGATATGCCGGATTATTGTAATAGTCATGGCTTTGTCTCTTGTGATCTCCTATTGCTCCATTGTTATAAATCCGGCTAAGTTCCCTATCCCTCTCTTTTTTGGGCTCTACTTTGTCCCTCTTGTACTTGTAAATATACTTCTCCTGATAATCTGTCTTTTAGCCAGATCACGAGCAGCATGGATCACCTTTCTGTCACTACTGCCCTCCCTGTTGTTCGCCGAACTTTTTTTCAGATGGAATAATCCTTCTGAGACTCAGCATGGCAACTCCCTTAAAATATGTACCTACAATGTGGGTCTTTTTGCACAGAAACACACAGGCCGTTCTTCGGGGAAATCCTCTCCGGCAGAGGAGCGTACAGCTCTGCTCCGGGATGTGGCTGCTTTCGTCACCAAACAACAACCGGATGTTATCTGCCTTCAGGAGTTTTACATCAGGGATACCTCAATTATCCCTGCAACCTTTTATGAATATCCCTACCATCAGTTCCACCTCTTTAAGACAAGGATCGGAGGAGGTTTCGGTAACCTCACCCTGAGCCGCTACCCGATAATCTCCGGTGATAAAATATTATTCAAAGGGGGAACCAATCTTTGTATATATAGCGATATACGGTTTAAAAACAACACTTTGCGGGTGTACAACGTCCATTTTGAATCGCACTCCATCTCCTTTACGGGGCTGATTAAAAAACTGGCTCACAGTGAGAGTTTGTCAGAAGAGATTGCCGATGTTCACGACAAGGTGGCAGGCACATTCAAGAAGAGGGCATTACAGGTTGATAAAATTTCCGACCACGCAAAGGAGAGTGTATATCCCTCATTTATCTGCGGGGATTTTAACGATACCCCGATGTCCTACACCTACCACAACATGATGAAAGATAAAAAAGACAGTTTTGGCGAGTCAGGAAAAGGTTTTAGTGCCACCTATACACATCTCTGGCCTTTACTCAGGATTGATTACATTCTCTATCCCGGACAGTTCAACAGTACCGCCCACAAAACCGTAAAAGTCAAGTATTCTGATCATTACCCTGTATTTGCTGATATAATAATCCCCTGACGTATAATAATTCCCTAACATTATAAAAATCCCTGATATTATATTAATTCCTTGATGTATAGCAATTTACCTAGATATAATCTTCAACGAAGCTTCCCCGAAATATATTAACCTACTGAGATAAAATCTCCAACAAAACCACCCTGAAATATAATAACCTGCTGAGATAAAACAGACCACATACAATGAAAGAGAAAAATATAGATACCCCAATGCTGGCACCGGTAAAAGAGGCCTGTGAGGTTTTGAAATCAGGAGGTGTGATACTCTATCCGACAGACACTGTCTGGGGACTTGGTTGTGATGCCACTAACCGGGAGGCTGTTGAAAAAATATTTGCAATCAAAAAAAGGCCGGAGAGCAAAAGTCTGATAATACTTGTAAAGGATCTTGATATGCTTGCAAGGTATATCCGGGAAATCCCGGAAATAGCAATCTCTCTGGTTGAGATATCCGATACTCCCCTTACAATAATCTATCCGGGTGCCGTATCGCTTGCCCCGAATGTAATATCTTCCGATGGCACTGTTGCGGTCAGAATTCCTGACCACCCATTTGTGTCGGCTCTTTTGTCAAGATTTAACCACCCCCTGGTCTCTACCTCCGCAAACATTGCTCAGGCTCAGCCTCCGGCACGGTTTGCAGAAATCGATCCGGCAATAATCTCTTCTGCAGATTGGGTGGCCAATTCCCGCTTTGAAGAGGGTGCAACAGGCAAACCATCCTCTATCATCAAACTGGGGCTGAGAGGTGAGGTGGAGATTATTAGAAAATAGTCAAAAGTTTCCCACGTGCTTAACATCTAAACAAGCTCTAAAGCGAAGTGTTTTTTCTATATTTTGAGCCGCAAGAAATTGTTGTTATGGTGCTGAAATTCAGTTAAAT
>JALNXR010000273.1 GCA_023230265.1 Bacteroidales bacterium
TACGGTGCGAGCGCCAGCACTCGGCCAGCAGGGGCATCATTGCTGGAGGGATCGGCACAAGACGGTCTTTGGACCCTTTGCCCCGTACACGCAGCTGCATCCGGCCACGATCGATATCCGTGACTTTTACCGCACATCCCTCGCTCAGCCGCAGACCGCAGGCGTAGATCAACTTCAGGCAGGTTGAATGCCTGACTAACCGGATTTTTGAGAGAATCAGACGGACCTCTTGACGTGAAATAATCACAGGAAGGAATTTGTTGCGCTTCGGAATTGGTACACCGGTCAGAGACCAGTCACGTTTAAGCGTTTTCTCGTAAAAGAACTTAATCCCGCATAACGCGATGGTGATAGTCGGTTGGGCAAGTTTCCGTTCACACGTCAGATGAACGAAATACTTGCGTAGATCCTCCTCGTTCAGCAGGTCAGGGCTTTTATTGTAGTAGCAGGCCAGAGCAGTGACCGCCCTAACATAAGAGTCCTGAGTTCTGCTTGCGAAGCCGTGCAGACACATATCCTCCACCATGCGCTTTTGCAGAGCGGAAATCGGCTTCCACTCCATACCTCGTACTTTCTCGAAGAAGAAGCGCAGTGCGGCAGAAGCCGTGCTGTAAGCGGCGGATTTTGCGCCCTGCTGCTTCAACTCTGTCAGATGACGCTTTGCCTCTTTGAGTGTTGCAGTTGCGGGAGTCTTACGATCCAGCCGTTTTGTAAACTTATCGAAGGCCCGCTGGTAGATTTTTTGAGTTGCCTCCGCAAATTCGGCTTTTTGCATTGCTGATTGGAATTCCACACCTTTCTGTAAAAGGGTGTGACTTTTCCCATTGGGTTTGCTAATGTCATCCATGGTGTATTCCTTGTTCTCGGAGTACCGGATCCACACCATGTGAATCTTCGCTCCGAGACAAGGGATCTTACACTAAATCGGATTTTTCTGCCGCAAAGCGGCTTAGTTCAACAATGCAGATGCACAATATCCACTGGGGCGCTTCGCTAGCCCCAGCGGGATTGTGACCTCAACGTTTTTCGTTAAATGGGGTATCGGGGTCGTATCACGACATTGGACACAAGGTCTTGCGTCTGATGTACTGTATTTTGTAAATTGTTTGCATGGCGAGACATTTAAGACATCATGTGCCTGGAGGGTGGTATCACATCACGTCCCGTGGATTGGGGTGCCGGGATATCTTTAAGAACGACCGTGGTATTGTTTTGTCCATTGCGCATGCACATTGCGGGTTGACCTTGCGAGAACTTGGCGTAAAAACGGAGATGTCATCTGATGCGGTAAGTAAGGCGGTTTCTCGGATAAATAACCGAATGACGGTCGATAGCGAATTGAAAGATCTATACGATTTATCCGTATCTAAGCTGGGGGAACTCGGTGAGAGGCAGAAGTGTCCAATGTCGTGATACGACCACTTTACGATCCAATATTCATCGATAAATGTTTTTACGATCTCCGATACTTATCACAAGAACGAGTAACTTGTCGTCATGTATCTCATAAATTATGCGATAAGAACCAACCCTAATACGCCAAGCCGGACGACCAGAAAGTTTCTTGCATGATGAAGGCCGAGGATCAAAAGCAAGTTTGTTGACTGCATCAACTATTCTGGATTGCACCTGCCTGTCGAGTTTAGCAAGCTGCTTTTGAGCCGTGCGCAGAATTTCAATGGAGTACTTCACTCTCCATATCCGTCCTGTATCTCACATACAGCCTTCTCGAAAGAAACAGATTCCTGCGGGCCAGATTTAGCAACATCATAAGCCCGGATATCATCCAGTTCTTCAAGCTCATCAATAATATGCTCCCACTCCGCAATGGGTAATACCACAGCCTTGCGCTGTTTTTTTTCAATAACATATTCTGGATTTAAAGTAACCATATATTCACCTCAATGTATAAAGTATGGCATCTTATGTTACATGAAGCAATCTGAATTTGCTTCTATTGTATATTGAATATTGTAAACAAGCAAATTTGCCTGTTTCTAACCTCAATATACGGATATCAGACAAAACTGCCTTATACTAAGATGTTGATCAGGCTCGCAAGCTCGCTTGGTCACCGCAGGCGTTAGGAAAGGAAAATATGAGAGGAAGCATACCAGTGTTCATTGTGATCCTTTCAGCGGGATTGCTAGTTTGGACAACGGAACAAGAAGGACTCCTAACAAGACAAATCCATGCGATTGAAAATTCGCGCGCGAATTTCCAACGCATGATTTGCGACGTTAAGATATAAAACAAAATGACTGTTTCTGAAGCCAGACAAATTGCAATTGATTTTCTTGGACCAAACGTCTGCTTGCATTATAGAGGCGTTAACCAATGGCCTTATTATTACGAGATTAATTTCATAGAAGAAGACCATCATGTTTTTGAATATCACTATGAAAATGAATTTAGAGTCGGGAGTGATCGACATATTGGAGTAGAAATTATTAACAACCCAATAGGATTTAACAATCGTTGCACAATTATGGATTTCGGAGAATAATAGTAGAGTCTTAACCAGTTGCCACGTTATTGCCGCTGGCGCGGTAAAACGTGACGCTAGGCGTTGGGTGAATGAAATGAACACACTACCACACAAACATCAGGGATTCTTCAGATGGCTCACGCTATACCTAATTCCCATGTGTGTTCTCGTCGTGGTCGCAGCCATATTCCTTGTCGATCGGTCATCATCGAATCAATGGGAGAGATTTGTCCGCCTGTCGTTTGGCCAGCGTCCGGTTTACCGAACTTACGCGCATGCCATCATGAGCCTGCGTGCCATCCCGGCTTTCGGGCTGGTATATTTCATCTTCGCCCTCCTGGCGGAGATGGTGGTCTCTTTGATTTCTCGTTCCCGCGTGTCTGTTGCCTTCCATGTCCTCGCAGTATGGGTGATTGGATTTCTCTCGTCATTTGGCCCTTTGTACATGCGTTGGATTCGAATTCGGGTGGAAGGCAGGCACCCGCTCGCGCAGGAAATCGCTAGCGCAATCATCTTCGCCACTGCATACGCAGCCGTCGCCCTGATTGTTGTCCTGTTGCTCAAGAAGATTTGGAGAAGAGACACCCAACCATGAGTTGCACACTATTCCATGCCGCTGTCGCGTCATGGAAAGTGTGAACTCAACGTTCCAAAAAAAAATCATTGCTTCGCTGAATAGGATTTGGGAGAATCGAAATGCTTTGGAGAGAGTGATTTGTGCGGAAACACATGCGCTCTGATGGTATCAGGCCCGCTGATGGCGCCGCACTGAGGCGAAGGCAGGCCACTTTTTTCTGAATACGAACACAGGGGTATTGCGCCGTGTGCGATC
>JALNXR010000021.1 GCA_023230265.1 Bacteroidales bacterium
CCAAGGGTTTGAGAGGTTTTCAAATGTGCCTATGGGATAGCACCCCTCCCAAAACCCCTGTTTTCAGGCACTTCCGCATTAGACGCAGACAAACGCACATTTGGAACCGCCTTTGAAATCACAAAAACCCCAATGAATCAATGGGGGAAAGGGGGAATTGTGCCTCTTTTCAGTGCCTATGGGATGCTACTGATTTCAACTCTCCGTTCAATCTCCATCTCATAGTGCAAGCACAACTCAATAATAACTGATGATCATGTCCTGCCACATTCGTTAAACCTTGATTTCAGGGGCCAAAATGACGCTCTAAGGGCCGAAAAACGACGTTTTTTTGATGTAAGTTGTTGTTAATAAGTATATTACAGAGGCTAAGCGTCAAAACAAGCCGAGAGTATGAAAAGCAACATAGAAATGCTGGGTGAATTAGGCTGGAGTGTCCGCCGGATTTCACGAAAGCTAGGTGCCCATAGAAAAACGGTTAAGAAATATCTCAAAAAGGAAGGGGAATGTACCACTGAGACAGCTGTCGATTCAGACAGCGAAGAAACAAAGGGTACCATTTCGACCGCCGGGAAAGTCGGTCGAAAAAGCACATGTGCGATATATGACTCTTTCATCCGTGAGCAGCTAAATGACAACTTAAGTGCCCAGCGCGTTTATCAGGAGTTGTGCGTCCACAAGGGTTTTGGAGGAAGCTATGAGTCGGTTAAGCGTTATGTCCGCAAACTAGATCTAGCTTCTGAGGTTCCGTTTAGGCGGATGGAAAAACTTCCCGGTGAGGAGTGTCAGGTGGACTACGGTGCCGGAGCCTGGATTGTGGATGGACAGGGCAAACGTCGTAAAACGCACCTTTTCCGGATCACATTAAGCTATAGCAGAAAGGGCTACAGCGAGGTCAGTTATACACAGAGCACCGAATGTTTTCTGCGTGCTATGGAGAACGCATTCCGTGCATTCGGAGGAGTGCCCGAGACTATGGTAATTGATAATCTCAAGGCGGGAGTTATCAAGGCTGATGTTTATGATCCTGAGCTTAACCCCAAGCTGCGGGAGTTTGCCGAACATTATGGGACCTGCATTATGCCAACCAGAGTCTATACTCCCCGTCACAAAGGCAAGGTCGAGCGCCAGGTTGACTACGTGCAGAACAATGCCATTAAAGGCCGCAGTTTCAATTCTCTGGGTGAACAGAATATTTTCCTGTCCGAATGGGAACGCAGCATAGCTGATCAGCGTATTCATGGTACAACACGGCGGCAGGTTCACTCAATGTTCGTTGAGGAGAAGCCCCGCCTTAAAAAACTTCCTCCTGACCTGTTTCCGGCTTTTCAGGAACAAAAGCGTAAAGTTCATCGCGATGCGCATGTGGAAGTTCAAAAGGCTTATTACTCCGTGCCGCCGGAATATATGCGTCGCGAGGTCTGGGTTCGCTTTGATGGCAGAACCGTGAAGATCTTCAATCTGCGGATGGAGCAGATCACCATCCATGCCCGCAAGGAACCCGGTCAGTTCAGCACCCGCAGCGAACATATTCCGAAAGAAAAAATCAGCAACCCCGAACGCGGTAATGAGTGGATGCTCAGAAAATCCGCTCTGATCGGGGATGACGCACTCTTATGGGCTCAGGCCATGCTGCAGAACAGGGGTATCCCTGGCAGCAGGGTCTTAAACGGGCTTCTAAGCCTTCCTAAGAAACATTCGGCAGCGGACATTAACCTTGGCTGCCGCCGGGCTTTAATGGCCGGCTCATTCAACCTCAGTGAGCTTAAAAGCCATATTATCCTCGCCGGAAAGCAGGAGCAGATCTACTTTGAATTCATCAAGAAGCATTCTCTGATCCGAGATATAGAAACATATGATCAACACTTAAATACGAAAGGACTATTTTCATGAACACACCTTTGTCAGATACTTTGAAACAACTTCGCCTTTCCGGCATGATATCCACTCTTGATATTCGACTGCAGGAGGCGCGTGCGAACCAGCTTGATTATGAGCAGTTCCTTGAACTGCTCGTTCAGGATGAACTGGGTGTCCGCTGTGATCGCCGAATCGAGCGGATGCATAAATCAGCCGGCTTCGTTAATCTGAAACCGCTAAGTCACTTTGACTGGCAGTTTAACCCGAACCTTAACCGGGCTCAATTCTATGAACTCGCCACCTGCTCCTTCATCCGCAAGCATGGCGACCTGCTTTTCATTGGCCCGCCGGGCACTGGTAAAACCCACCTGGCACAGAGCATAGGCTACGAAGCGATTAAACAGGGGCTTACGGTTCACTACTGCTCTATCTTTGACATCGTTCGGGAGTTCATGGAAGATGAGACTCTCAGCAATCATAGACTGCTCACAAAATACCTTAAACCGGAGCTGCTTATCATTGATGATATGGGATTGAAGCAACTCCCAAAACGAGCGGGAGAGTATCTTTTCGAAGTCATAATGAGGCGTTACGAAGTTCGTTCAACTCTAATGACAAGCAATCGCCCCATCGAAGACTGGGGACATCTGATCGGAGATGTTCCAACAGCTGGAGCCATCCTTGACAGACTTCTCTCAAACGCGCAGGTGATCCCGTTTAAGGGCCGCAGCTATCGTATGAAAAATGAACCTGTCAGCAACAATGAATAAAAATGAGCCTAAAATGAATACCCGCATTTTAACACATGGGGGACCAGTCCCCCAAACCCCCTGGGATTTTTCGCAATCAGAAAACAGGCAGACAGCTTTGCTTGAAATTCGGCTGCCTTCCTCAAAGCTAATGCCTTGTTTTCAGGACTGGCGATCAGGTTGCGTCCCCGCAGAGCCTTATGCGCCGAACCGCGCAGCCAAAATACCATCTGCCAGATGCCTCTTCCACATATTTCACAAAAAAACGAAGCAGACCGCTTGACAAACAAGACGGAAAAAATCAATAATTGTCTTCACGGATGGTACATTTTAAATCGACCGTAAGTGGTACACTTTGAGTGACCGGTGACAGTACATCAAGCTATTGGTGTTTAGCCACATACATGTCTAAAAGTTGTCGGATCATTCGCTGGTATTGTGTGTTGTTTCGCTTCGCTTCCTTACGAAAGAAATCAACGCTACTCTTGCTTAGCCCAATCGTTACTTTGACTTGTTCTTCTTTAAATGCAAGTTGAGACGGAGGAGGAAGAAAATCCTTTACAATCTTTACTTCTCCAATCGGCCCATCACTGTATTTCGTTTTCTTTTTCATAAATACCTTTTCTCATCCTGGCTATGTGTTAAATCTTCGGCAATAATTCGCCGTGGATCAGCAAAGGCGTACTGTGCATCAGAAAAAGCTACTCCATGTTTTTTCTGATTTTCAATATTGTTGATGTTTGATAATTTTTGTTAATGCTGGTTAAACGGGGGTTTGTCATGTTGTGTGTCATGGTGTTTTATTTGCGTGATTTTAGGTATGCAACGCAGAGCGTTCCTATTGTTACAGTCATTAGGGTTCCACCTGCTCCACCATGATCATTTAAGGTGAGTAAGATTCCACCGCCAATGCCTGTAAGAGCCAGGATGAAAGCAAATACTTGTGCCAGTAGGTTTTGAGCTATTTCAGCGGATACCGCGCTGCTCTCTGTTTTTATGCGGTGTGTTGTCTGCTGTTCAGCTTGTTTCAATATTCGGTCGGCTGCACCTGGCACTATAAGATCATATTGTTTTAAGTGTTCGGGATGTGGCAAAGGTCCGCTGAAAGCCTCAATTTGGTGCTGCTCCACTGAAAGGCTTGAAGCGCTGTTTTGCCGCGCTGATGGTTGTGGGTGCCGTTTTTGCTGACGCTTTAAGTTGTTTTTTTGACTGCCCGTTGAATTAACTGTAGGTTTGGGTTGCTTTCTTTATGTCTTTGCCAACAGCTGTCCAGTCATTGTTTAAAGCTTCTGCGTCAGTGTGTTTTAAAATCCGCTTGGTCTGTGGATATCCATTGCCTGTGATAACCAGGCAACTGCCTAAGCTGTAAATGACTGAGCGATAGATCCTTTTTAATTTTTTGGCCATTTGGTTTGTTCCTCGTTTTTAGCTGGTGTATTTATATGCAGGGAGAACGCACATATTTAACCATATTTCTGTGGTGAACTGCAATAGGTTTGTTTTAAGGATGGCACGAAGCGTAGACAGCGAAGCACTGTAGGCTCACTGTAGGCTCATTGGGGCCAAACCTAAAAATAGAAAATAGGGATTGATGGGTGTTTTATCTCTCTGATGTTTTTTCACCACGGCTAAAAAATTGGGAGTTGAGTTCCCCGGTGCCATCTATCAAAGCATCGTGGAAACGGACGGATGAATCTTTAAGGGTGAGGCTTTGAAAAGATCGGTTGAATAAATCTCAGGAAAGCTGGACAATGAGCGTCGGAAGTAACTCAGGAGTCTTATTTTTAATTTTTAGGGTTAATACCCCAACTGACCCCAAAAAGATATGACTATTACAGAAAAGGGAAGCTTTTATGCATCAGAAAACAATAAGGCGCGGCACCTGAGTACCGCGCCACAAGGGTTAGAGTCGCCTCCCCCTCCAAAGACACACATTAAACCGAACATGTGCCGCAATGAACGGATCAAAAGGCGGTTTCCCTCCTCGTTCAGTGCTCGGACTCATGACTGCGTGAGTCATGCGAACAAGATCAATATACACCATAACATGGTTTTTGCGCAAGTGTGTTGGCGATTAAAAAAGATACTGTGATGAAACTAAAAAACAATTTTGACGAAAAAGAGATGAATCTGTTATTATCTAGACTGAAGTTAAATAATGAAGTTCACAGACAACAAAGAGCTTACTGAAGCAAGTAACGAATACGGAAAAGCTGAAGAGAAGTATATTGAAGCTTTTTCATATTATGAGAAGTCGGGTGTTTCCTTTCCAATGGTGCTGCCTGCATATTTTGATAGCATCAAGGCATATGCCAAGAGCACCGAACTTATGCGCAAGGCTATTGAGCGGGGCACCGCTCTGACGCAGGATGAAATCAACAAGGCTTTTGACATGAGTGAAGAGTCTTGGGCGTGGTAGATCATGGCAATGATAAGACTTAAGCCAATATGTTTTGAATGCAAACATTTCAACATGGAAACTAGCACCTGCGCGGCTTTTGATGGTGATATTCCAGACAATATTCTGAACGGTCTGCACGATCACACAAAGCCGTTCAAAGGGAATCATGGAATTATGTTTGAACCTAAGATAGATGGAGAGGTTTATAGCTTTCCTGTATATGGAGAAACCGACAAGGATAATGTCGGTATCAGGAATCTTTACATAAAAACATTTGGCAAACAACCTTCGAAAGATTCATTGTATAACGATGTGCGGATGGCAATTGTTTATAATAAGCCGATTTAAACTCTTCCGGAGCTGGCAGGGGCATCCATTATAGTCGGAGGTTAAGACACAAATAACCCTTATGTTAAATTTTATTCAAATCTTTTTGAACTCCATCCCATTTTTCCGCATGTAGCAATTAAAACAGCTCCAACTTCACCGGAAACTTCATCTGCAAGCAGGATGCTTGCACTACTCCATAATCGCTTTTAATTTAAGATTATCTATGCCATGTTTTTTTTGGTATCATGTAGTCATTCAATAAAAAGTAAAGAGCTTTTGGAGAAAGAAATGATTACAGCAGAAATAAGGAATTTGCCAGCCAAAGACAAACTTGTCCTGATGGAAGAAATTTGGGATTCTCTGAGAACTGATGAAATAGAATCACCCTCATGGCATGATGATGTTCTTGGTCAAAGACAAAGAAAAATTAAACGCGGGGAAGCTAAATTCATTTCTCTTGATGAACTCAGACAGGGCCGGTAATGCATATAGCGGCGTGTTTCGAATGATTTGTAAAAAATTTCCATACGCTATCTACTATGATGTAAAAAAAGAAGTTGTGATTATTATTGCAATATTAGATATGCGGAGAAATCCTCTTTGGATTAATTGTACGCTTAATAACAGAACACAACCGGGGGCATAAGGGCCATCCATTATAGTCGGAGGTCAAGACACAAATAACCCTTATGTGAATTTTATTCAAATCCTTTTGAGCTCCATCCCATTTTACCGCATGTAGCGCGTATCGAATCAATCATTTTCGTTGCCTGTCTGCGTGCGAAGCACAGGCAGCTATCTCTTTCAGTTGCTTGCGAAGTTCATCACTTCGGAGAGTCATCCATCCGTATCTACTGCTGATCGCTCAAGAACGGGCGGCCACCGTCGTGACAACAAAACCTACATATTCAGAAAATGGTGCAACTTCTCTAAGGCGAATACTCGTTTTTCCGCATCCATTTTACGGATATTGAGAAGCTTCCACTGGAGCGCGGGCATGCGTGCAATGTCAGCTATACCCAGCAGATCCCACTCAGGTTCACCTTCTTTCATGGAAATGAGAAACCGGCGCTCTGAAGAGTCCAGTGAGTGGGGTAGCAAATGCACCAATCTTTGGCGCGTCTCAAGGAGTTCATTCAACGTAACAGAGCCACGGGTCATGCCAGCAAACTGTTCTTCGAAAGCATTGTTAATATTTACGAGATTTGGGTTCAACAGCTCGTGCATGGGACGCGGATGACTGGCCAGATACACGACAAACGCACGGCGTATAGCAGGCGTTATGCCTGATTCTGCTAGAAGTTGACTCACATCAAAAAGGTCCCGAGGGTGTTGGCGATCCAAGGCGGCGCACAGTTTACCGCCATATATATCTTCAACAGCAAGTATTTGTATTCTTGCGGATGCACCGAATTGATTCTGGGCCGCAGTAGAGAGCTCACGAAGAATAGGTTTTCTAACGCTGCCGCGCACTACAAGATTTACCTCGATCTTAATTTCTATGCCTGCACGTGCGACTGACAGTTTTGAAACATGCCCTTGAATACTGCGCTCCCAAATGCGCGTCCCAACCACATACCGCTCTATATCCGTCTTAATCAAGGTAAGAGCCTTTTCGATATCCTGCAGAGATTCATCACGCGATCTCAAAGGAAGATAAGTCAAGTCTAGGTCTACTGATATGCGAGGCAGGTCGCGCAAAAACAAATTGATTGCAGTGCCGCCCTTAAGCGCAAAGCATTCATGCTTCGCCACCTGAGGTATACACTCGATTAGCAAATTGGCCTGGGCTTCGTAGAGAGGATTAAACATCGGGTAGCTCCTCTTCCTGTGGAACTGTGATCAGATATGTTGGATGCAGATACCCGCCTTTATAAAGCTGTCGCTTCCCTGTGCCAAGTTCGATCCTGCTTAAGTCCAGTTGATCCATCCAGGAGTGCTGAGTTCTTTCCGCAGCCCATAAAAACAGCCGTTTGACTTTGATAGAAGTACAGGTTTCCAGCAGGGGTTGAACTGCGCTGGGCCTGAGAGTCGACAAACCTTCCATCAAAAGCAGCGAGTGCTTGATAGCACTATTGCTGTTAGCCAGATACATCTCTTCCAAGATGGCTCGTTCTGGTGCCGACACAGCGACTGAAAAATCACCGCGATTTAATGATGCTGTAGATCCATCTGGTAGTTTGTCAAATAGCGTCATACAGTAATGATATGGAGCGACTGACCAGCGATGAGCTGTAAACCATTTAGGTAGGTGCTCTCTATGATCGCTCACAAGCGTTACACGTCTACCTGTACCCAAGGGAACAAAGTGTGCGCGCCCCTGCAATTCAAGCGCACTTACGGCTCCTACATGTACGCTCAAATGGAGTTGCGATTGTAACGCGTATAGAGCTCCAAGCCAATCGGGGGAATCACCACTACGAAAGAACGCACCGGAGCCTAGTCTGTCAAGCCAGCCGCTCTGAGCATACTTTCGCGCCAGCTGCGATGATATTCCCAGCTCGGCGAGATATGAAGTCGTAACTACACTCCCCCGTGGTATGGACTGTAGCATCTGGTTTAACTTTGTTTGTTTTTGTATGCTCAAGGTTTATATCCTTAGATAAACACAAACCATTTTCATAATATGGTTTGTTTTTTACGACATAAATATACCATAGGGATTGATTCGCCGGCAATTGTAAACTCGAGGCCAAAGCGGGATCAAACCTAAAAATAAAAAATAGGGATTGACGGGCGTTTTTGCTTTCTGATGCTTTTTCATCATGGCAAAAAAATTGAGAGTTGAGTTCTCCGGTGTCATCTATCATGTTACGCATCGCGGAAACGGACGGATGAATATCTTCAAGGGTGAGGCTTTGAAAAGAGCGGTTGAATAAATTCTATTATGATGCTGTAACCAAGCCACTTCAAAGCAGCTACTTGCAGAGACGCAAACTTCATCCGCGTCTTGAATCTGTTGAAAACGAGAGATTCCCAGTTCAGATTCACATCCGTTAATCCACCAAATCCAGATATGTGTATCCAAGACTATCATCTCGGAAGATTCCATGACTCTTCAGGAGTTGAGTTCAGAATATTGCCAAGTATTTTGACAGAACCTTTCAGGTCGCTAGATGGCTGGCGCTTCACGGGTGCGTCACACACCGAATCACCGACAACAAAAAAAATGGTTTCCAGCCGCTTATTAGGAGGCAGCAGTGGAACCTTTTTTAAACGCCCTAGTGCATCTGTTTCAATTATCATTTTTTCAACAAACATGATTTATCCCTTTGCAACTAATAGCTCAAATATATCAAATGGTGGCTTTTAAAGCAATCAATTGAAAAGCATGAATATCTCTTAAATGCAAACCAATTATATCTCATCAGCGATCAACAGTCAACATCAGGGCCAACACATCAGGGCCAACACATCAGGGCCAACACATCGGGGCTGGCAGGGTCAGACTTAGTTTAGTAATTAACGGTGGCCGGTAGGGGCATCCATTATAGTCGGAGGTAAAGACACAAATAACTCTTATGTGAATTTTATTCAAATACTTTACTTCTACAATCGGCCCATCACTGTATTTCATTTTCTTTTTCATAAATCCTTTTGAACTCCATCCCGTTTTCTCGAGAATTTAGTGTGTTTAGTGGTTTGCAACGTTGACACAAAGCATCAATTTGTGATACTTGTTGTACATGTCAAAAGAAAGATATAAAGCGATTCAAAGATTCTCCAAAGAGCTTGATGGAGTTTTTACTCTACCCGATTTGAAAGTGATCTTTGATGAAAATACAGAGATTACTCTCTTCCGAGCCGTACGGAATCTAGTTGAAGCCGGAGATCTAATAAAGGTAAAGCGGGGTATTTATGCGACTCCGGATGCCTCTTTAGCTGCCATCAGTTGCCGCATTGAACCGGACTCCTACATATCAACAGGAACTGTACTCGCACAAAAAGCGATTATTGGCTCTATTCCCGCCCGCAGGATTCAGGCTGTCAAGAAGGGTCGACCACGTATATATAAATGCGCGCTTGGCACCATCGAACACCTCAGCATTGCCCCGCACCTCTATTTTGGATTTGATTACATCAACGGGCAATACATTGCGAATAAAGAAAAGGCTTTCCTGGATGTCTACTACTACTATTACAAAGGAAAAGTTTTTTCATTCGACCCGGCAACTGATATTAACCAGGAGGATATCGATATGGCCGTTGTAACCTCGTATCTTAAGAAGTACGACAAGCAATTCGTCTCATTCTTTAGAAAATTAACAGGGCAGCAGTATAATCCCTGGGGCAGAGATTCGACACTCGATGAACTCTAAATGTCTGCGAATAAAAATAACCGTTGGCGAAACATCTGTGCAGGTTGAAGCAAAGACGGCGATGGAACTCGCCACCACCACCACCACGACACGACTTTTGTCTCCTCTTTTTAAGCTGCCGCCGCGAACAATTAAAATTCTTGCTTTCTCAATTGCTATGGCAAACAAAATGGCGGCATGGAATGAACGGCGATTAATCCGGGACATATACGATATTTGGTTTTTCTGCAGAATGAATGTCCGTCCAGATGAAGAGGCACTCAAAAAACGACTCTTAAAACCAGCATATTCAAGATTAGCAAAAAAATCTGCATATTTTAAGGGATTATCAACTGAAGATTTTTACGATATGATTCGAAATTATTGCGCGTTATTAACAGATGCTGACATTGAAGAAGAACTTAGTGATTACCTTCCCCCTGGTGAAATCACAGGCTTGTCTGATATGTTTCGGGCAGCGTTTGCAAATCTTCGTTGATAGCGTTTAAAACAACATGTGGGCTGGCATGGCCATCCATTATAGTCGGAGGTCAAGACACAAACAACCCCGATGTGAAATTTATTCAAATCCTTTTGAACTCCATCCCATTTTTCCGCATGTGGCGCGTATCGAATCGATCACTTTCGTTGTCTGTCTGTCTGTCTGTCTGTCTGTCTGTCTGTCTGTCTGTCTGTCTGTCTGTCTGTCTGTCTGTCTGTCTGTCTGTCTGTCTGTCTGTCTGTCTGTCTGTCTGTCTGTCTGTCTGCGAAGCACAGGCAGGCAGATGCGCCCGGCAGATATCTCTGATAATTATATAGCTCGGCAAAAAACGATTTACCTGTTGAAGAGTGTACCTATTATGGTGACACGACGTTGTACTGCTATCATTCAATATCTTGTTTTTTATGTACGTTTTTGATCTCTCACATCAGGCTCCATCCCGCAAACGGAACTACGCCCTGACGGAGAAGGCACAGAGTTTTTTGCCCGCGAATCTCCGCGAAAGGATAAGGGTATTTCATCCCTGCTACGCAGGGTCGCTAATCGCTTGAAATACCCTTATCATAAGATCACTCTTAAAAATATGTTGTCGGTGTGGATAAACTCTGTTTTGCAGAGGGTAGAGGGCAGAGGGAAAACAATAATTTTTAGTTGCTTACGAAGTTCATCACTTCGGAGAGTCATCCGCCGGATCTACCGCTGATCGCTCAAGAGCGGGCGGCCTTCTCTCAAAGAGGCCAGGGACAAATCTGTGCCTAACTGCGTCCATTATATTTGAGCAGTCCTGTGGTTTCTCTCGGCAGAGTCATCGCTTCATTAAGACTAGATACTAATTTGGACCTTGATGTCGATGTTTAACAAGTGTTGCTCGGTTTTTAGCGCATCAGGCCTGCTCTTAAACTCTTCAGGATGGTTCTGGCTCGGTTGAAATCACCTTTGCATAACTCATTTTTTATCCCTCGGGTTAGATAGCAGCGACTGTTACTTTCTATTTCAGCATCCAGTATTTTAAGTATATATTCACTTGAATCAGGGCTAGCCATCTCTCGCATATCGCGACCAATTAAAGTTGCTGAAGCAAGTTCTATGTCGCTACCTACACTCGCTATTATATCTGAATCTGGGTGGGCTTTCAGTCTTGCCCTGTTTCCAATTTCGAGGTAATGCCTGATCACAAAAGCAATGTCGTCAGCATCCTTTTGTGCCCGATCATCAGGTCTGTCATTCAACGCAATAATTTTGAGCATAACAAGAGCTGGAGCCGAAACAAAAGGAATATAATGTGTTTTACCGTTCTCACAAAAAACAGATAACATTAATGCGTTGTTTAGAGCATCCTGAAATCCGGTTACTGTCCATTCACTTTGGTCAATTGGATTCGATAATGTTACGCAAGTATTCATCGTATATCTTGTGTGCGGTTTCTCTATTTCTGTCAATATCGCTAGCCAGAAGATCGGCATAGACCAATATTGGGTGGGTGCAATCTTTATGCACAATCGGTTTCTTCCAAAAAGAGTGCATCAACTCAACCTCTCCATCTTGGTCGACGCGTAAACCCGCATCCAGGATCAAATCATCTATTCCTAAATTTGTATATATTGTGACGATCTGAGGTTTTAAAAATCTTGTAAGTTTAGATGCAGCAACCTCTCCGCCCCATAATTGATCAGGGATGTTTAGATGAACACTCTTCCACCAGTCATTGCTGCTAACTGAAAATCGTTTAGTAAGCAGTTTTGGACGAAGGCGGTCGATATAACCAGCAACCCATTTATTAAAAAGTTTCTTTCTATCCATTAATAACCGGGTTTTGCCGTCCATGACGATAAAGCCCGCATCTCTAAGATCCTGCAATATCCATCCTATAGAACCAAGAGAGATTCCCGTTTGCTGATTTATTGATCTGAATGATTGATTAATCAGGGCATCCTTGAGGTTATCACAACTGTCAAGATCTGTTAGAAATGCATATATCAATTTCAAGCCGCTAGTTTGAAAAGCACGCCCAATGGTGGGTTGGCGTAGGCCCTTTGAGAGCTTTCTTCCGGTTATCAGAGTACTCATGCCAGGTAAATCAAGAGAGATGTTGCCTGCCATATCCATAAAGGCAACACCTGCATTAATTAATATCTCAACGTGCGTGGCCCCAAGCTGATCTGTAATAATCATCAAATTGGATGCATAGCTCTCTTTTTCAGCTAGTATCCCCGCAATTACGGCATGATGAAGGTGCAGCTTCACAAGAACCGAAAACTTTGTACACTCATTCTGATAAAAAATCGGCAGCAATCCATCAATTCGGTTTATTCCTTTATCCCGTAGTGGTTGAAACTCACCAAAAGTTAACCCTGGGCGAAGTGGAGTGTTATTGATCGCATTTTGAACAATAGTATTAATGTTTTTCATTACAAAGCCCTCATGTGTTCACAATATACCACTGTTCATTATTAATGAACAAGAGCAAAAAGTGAACAAGCGATGCCGCTTCAGGGTCATCCATTATTTGCGCCAAGCTAAATCCATGGAAAGGGGAAGTTAAAGACAAGGTAAATCATTAACAGAAACTATCCGAAGAAACCTACTCAGTGAAAGCTGGGACGGAAAATAAGAGAGCGTAAGGCCCAAGCCAAAGGTGAAGGGTGACCGCGATTTTAAAGCCGTGCGAATGCACGGAGTGAGGAGCCTACGGCACCGCAACGGCAACACTAGGCTCACCACCACCGTAAGCGAGTCTTGCGTAGTCATTCGTAAGGATGGCACGAAGCGTAGACAGCGAAGTACCGGGCTGTGTGATTGAGCCCCGAAATTGACGCATTGCCGATATCCTTGGGGGCCATTGGGGTCATCCATTATAGTCGGAGGTCAAGGCACAAATAACCCTTATGTGAATTTTATTCAAATCCTTTTGAACTCCATCCCATTTTTCCGCATGATTTTATAGTTTTCAAATGGTATTTGAAAAACAAACACTGATAATGGTATAATTTGACTATCAAAAAGAAGTGTTTGCATAATACCATGATCTGCAACGTTGGCTTCAAAAGACAAATTAAGAGCGGAGGTAATATTTCAATATGATTACAATGGAAAAAATACGTAGCCAAATCATGACATTGTCAGCGAGCGAGCGGTCAAGCTTGGCTCACGAACTAATACTGAGCCTGGACGATCCATCCGACTGCGATTTGAGCCAGACGCAGAATACAGAGATACAGCGTCGCCTCAAAATGGTACACAAAGGAACTGCCACAGGTCGCGCGGCGGCTAATGCATTCGCAGATATTAAGGCAAAATATTCATGATTGACGTCACGATTCTCGACGAATCTGAAGAAGAGCTTTGGGAGGCTGTGGCGTATTATGAAAACAAAGCTCAAGGTCTCGGTCTCAACTTGAACGTTGAAATTCAGCGTTCCATTCAGGTCATTGCCGAGTACCCGGAGCGCTGGTATCTTCGTGTGGATGGAACACGCAGATGCCTCGTGCATCGGTTTCCCTACCTAATCGTTTACATATACCAGAACAACCATATCTGGATACTTGCAATCGCACACTGCAAACGACGTTCAGCATATTGGAGTAAAAGGACAAGAAGAATAGAATAGTGGTTTTGACAGGATGTCACTTTAAAAAACAGCACCAGAGCATCATCGTTTGCAACTTAACATTTTATAGTTTGCAAATGTCAATTGACGTTTTAACGTTATAATGCCACAATGATAGCAATAAAGAGGTGATAATATGGCTACTATGACAAAACGATCAACAATATATTTTGATCCTGAATTGCATCAGGCACTACGCATTAAGTCAGCTGAAATATCCCGATCTGTATCTGATTTGGTCAATGACGCAGTCAGGGAACTTCTTAGTGAAGATGCTGAAGATTTGGCTGCTTTTGCTGACCGAGCAAATGAGCCTTTGGTCAGCTATGCCGATATGCTCAAGGGATTAAAAGAAAATGGAAAAATATAGCATCTTTTTTCGAAAATCAGTTAATTCTGATTTCAAGAAGATCCCTAAGCGTGAACTGCAAAAAATTATGCAGCGGATCTTTGCGTTAGCACAAGACCCTCGGCCACACGGAAGTGAGAAACTATCTGGGCTGGAATATTACCGAGTACGGCAGGGTAAATTCCGGATAATTTACTCGATCCAAGACGAAGAGTTGACAGTTTGGGTTGTTAAGGTTGGACATCGTAAGGATGTATATAAATAAGGGGCTGAATCCTTATTTGTAGTTTTTAAGTTTTGGAATAAGCATTTATTAGATCTGCTTTATAGTATCCTGCCTCTCAGTTCTTTGTACAAATGAAATTTACGGTCAGATGACATTAAGTCAGCTCCGTTAAACAATGCTGTCGCTATAATTATGCGATCCTGTGGATCACTATGATGGTCAGGAAGTGATACAGCCTTAGTTGCAATTTCAGGAGTTAACGGCAGTAGTTTAACGCCGGAATCACTTAGAGCTTTTTCAAACCAAGCGTCAATGGGACAGGACAATGAAATTCTATTATGATGCTGTAACCAAGCCACTTCAAAGCAGCTAATTGCAGAGACGCAAACTTCATCCGCGTCTTGAATCTGTTGAAAACGAGAGATTCCCAGTTCAGATTCACATCCGTTAATCCACCAAATCCAGATATGTGTATCCAAGACTATCATCTCGGAAGATTC
>JALNXR010000274.1 GCA_023230265.1 Bacteroidales bacterium
TGGTCTATTTGCTTGACATTCTGATACTAACATGCAAATAGCAACAAAAAGGCCAGATCTTAAAAATCTGGCCTTTTTATTATAGATATCTATGTGGGAAACTTTAGATATCTTGTAGCATTATTTCATCCGGAATCGTATTGTCATTAGACGGATTTTTAGCTGATATTTTAAAACCCTGACAATATGAAAAAATCAATAATAATATCAATGATATGCACACTAACAGTAGTTCTGCCGGGTGCAATATCCTCTTGTGATAAGGGAATTGAGTTGTATGAATCTGATTTGTTAACACTTGGGACCACTAAATATTTTGAATCAGAAATTTTTTCTGTAAATGATCAGAATATATACGGAAAATGGAGGATTGAAAGTATATCCGGTGGTTTTTCCGGGCAAGGATACGAACCAGACTTTGATTATCTGATGATAAAAAAATATGGCATTTATGCTTTTATAAGAAGTGGTAAAGTCCTCGAGTTCGGGAAAATTGTAATCGCTCAGTGGGAAGAAGGCGAAACAATGTTAAAAATCAATCTTGTTAAGGATTCGAAATCAGATTCATTCTTTTCTGACAGAGAAAAGTATGTAGAGTTTTCAGGAGATGATATTATGAATCTCATTTCACCTCCTGCCGACAGATACAACTACCATTTTGAAAGAGTTGACTAGAGATTTCTTTGAAAAAATTATCGACACTTTTTACAAAGGCTACAAACACATAAACACACAAACTAAACAAGAAAGCAAACACACAAACTGAACAAGAAAACAAACAAAAAAACCAACAGCAAACCAAATAATTATAAACAAAATATTAATAATGTATAATATGAAAACAAAAAATCTTCTTTACAGATCAGTACTTCTGATTGTTGCATCCTCTTTTGTTCTGACATCATGCCTGGGCGAATCAGATTATGAAAAACAGGTAAAAATCGATGACCAAATAATCTCGGATTACCTTGCCGAGAATGACATCCAGGCACAAAAACACTCTTCCGGGCTTTATTATCAAACTCTTACGACTAACAGCAGCGGAGCCACTCTAAAAAAGAATGATGTTGTAAGTTTCTACTACACAATATCAAGGCTGGACGGCACTGTAATTGAGGAGATTGATAAAGCTGAAGATGAGCCGGTTAAATTTAAACTCCTAACCTATACAATCATCCCGGAAGGGCTTGATAAAGGAATAGATCTGATGAGAGTAGGTGAAAAATTCAGATTTTATATTCCCTCCTATCTGGCCTATGGAAGTTACAGCAGCGGCGATTTCTCCACAAACTGCAACTTTATTGTAGATGTAGAGGTTACTGATGTTGAATCAGAGACAGAGATTAACACTGCCCAGCTCGATTCAATTGAGACCTATATGGCAGATAAGTACCCGGACCATCTGCTTATTGGAAGCGGACTCTATTTTGTAGACAGTATTCCCGGAACAGGAAATATACCTATGAGCGGAAACAGGGTAAATGTGGATTTTGAAAGGAGGTACCTTAATAACAGCTTGATAAAAAATGTAACCAATACCTCGTTCTATCTGGACAGAGGAGAGGCAGTTCAGGGACTTGAGGACGGATTAAAGCAGATGAGAGAGGGTGGTGTAGGGATTCTTATCATGCCTGCAAGTCTCGGTTTTAAACAGAGTTTGTGTGTGATACCTCAGAAAACCAGACAGGATCTGCTGGATGACAAAGTAATCTCATCAGAAGTATTACCATACTCAATAATAAAATATATTGTTAAACTCAATTCAATCTATTAATTTCACATCCGGCAGAGTTTTCTCTGCCGGATTTTGAACAAAAACTATTGAAAAAAACTGCAGAGTGGCTTATACCGGCTCAGAGGATCTGGAGAAGATAATTCAGGGTTGCATCCGGAAAAATGATAAATCCCGCGAAATGTTATACAAACAATATTTCGGATATGCACTGAGTGTCGCACTGTTATACAACAATCAGAGGGATGATGCCCTGGAGGTTGTAAATGACAGTTTTATGAAGGTATTCTCTGAGATCAGAAGATTCAACACCTCTCTTCCGTTTAAAGGATGGCTCCGGAAGATTGTCATAAACACTTCCATAGACCGTCTGAGGAAAAAAAACCGCATGAAAAACATTGAACCGGACAATGAACCTGTCAGAGAAGAGCATCTGAATCCTGATGCAATCAGTAACCTTACAGCGCAGGAGATCATCTCCCTTCTGAACCAGTTGCCCGAAGTTCATAAAACCATTTTCTGCCTTTATGAAATTGACGGATATAACCACGAAGAGATAGCTGCAAAGTTAAAAATTCCCGAAAGCTCATCCAGGGTGTATCTTACAAGAGCCAAAAAAAAGATGAGAGAGCTCCTTTTGACACATTACAACAGAAACCATATATGAAATGGATGCAGAAGATAAAGAGTTAACAGGGAAGATTAAAGAGGCCCTGTCACAACAAGAAGAGGATTACATACCCGGAGCCTGGGAAGGTTTTGTAAAGACCCGGAACAGGCACAAAAGGGTGGTCCTTTTCCGGTACGCATCAGCATTGGCTGCCTGTCTTGTACTGGGATGGATCATATTCGGTCCGGATCGCATTTTTGTCCGGAAAGAGAGTCTGACTCCTGCAGATAAACCTCTTCTTAGTTCTGCGGACACTGTTGGCCCGGAGTTGAACAAGACTCCGGTATCTGCAATAGAAAAAATATCTGATTCTGTAAAAGAGATATCTGAATCTAAAAAAAGCGAATCAGTAAAGAGAGAGAAAATAAAAGTTATAAGTAAAAAGAGCGATGTGAGAACTACTGAGAACCTGCAGGCAGTTCTCACCCCTTATAAAGAGCAGGATATAAAGGAAGCTTTAAAAGCAGACAACTCAAAAAGAGACTCTGCAGATATTGTCAGGGGTGTTGCCACCGGGACGGGACAGAAAGCAGAACAGGTACAGAAAGAGGTAAAAACTGATGATACCGGCCAAACACCATCAACCCACCGGAAACCGGCGCTTTCAATTACAGAAGAGAGATCTGAGAGCATTAAAGAGGGGAGGAAAGTACGTTTCGGAGTCAGTTTTGCTCCCGGTATAAATGCAACTTCTTCAGCCTCCTCATTTAACTATTCCGGTGGTATTAATCTGGATATTGCACTCACATCCAATCTTGAGATCTCAACAGGGATACAACTGGAACATCAGAATGTTGTGAGCAAAAGCGGTGGTTACAGCAGTAATGCCATTCCCTCTGACCTTAAGAAGGCCGAACTTGTTAACCTGGATATTCCAGTGAACATTACCTGGAATTTCCACTCCGGAAAG
>JALNXR010000275.1 GCA_023230265.1 Bacteroidales bacterium
CCTCCTTTCATCCCGGTTATACTGAGTTTGAATCCTTTGTATCCGGCAGGGGTAATCCGGGTTTTGTATCTTAAAACGGCAGTTGCATCCAGTCCTCCGGCACATCCTACATATAGTTCGCCTTCATCCTCTGAATCGAGATTGATAAGAACATCTCCCTTAAGAATGCCCGGCTTCAGTCCTCTTGCACCTGTCATCCCTGTCTCTTCGTCAACTGTGATAAGAGCCTCCACCGGTCCGTGAACCAGGTCCTTTGCTTCAAGGACAGCCATTGCCACAGCTACGCCAAGTCCGTTATCTGCTCCCAGTGTAGTACCGGTTGCATATACCCACTCATCCACTATTCTTGGTTTAATAGGATCCTTTTCAAAATCGTGGTTGTTATCACTGTTCTTCTGAGGAACCATATCTATATGAGCCTGGAGGATAATTCCCATTCTGTTCTCCATACCCTTTGTTGCAGGTTTTCTGATTATAATATTTCCCAGATGGTCTTTAATTGTTTCGAGACCAAGGCTTTTACCGAACTTTTCCAAAAACAGAACAGCCTTTTCTTCCTTCTTTGAAGGTCTGGGAATCTGGGTAAGTGAATAAAAATGTTTCCATACCCTTTCCGGGTTTAATTTGTCGATTGTCATAATTTTTAAGTATTAATAATTGTAAAAAAGTTTATTTGTCTTGTGCGATATTATTTCCCCAGAGCGATATCAATAGGAAATGATATCAGTTGCCCTAGCTGATATACTGGAACTCTTGTCTGGAAGAGCAGGGTTTGTCCGTCTGTAACCCTGGCGACCATTGCAGCCGGTCTTCTGTAGATAACCCTCCCCTTTTCGTATGCAAGGTTCATCTGAGGCATCTCTGCCTCCGGGTTCTCTTTAATAAGTTCAAGTACCACAGGCCTTCCGGATATTTCGGAAGAGGGGAGCAGCCCTTGGTTGTCAGATATTCTGAATACTATGTACATCTGTTTCTGGCTGGCAGGTTGTGGTACGACTTCAAAGGTCATTCTCTGTTTGTCATTTAAGGAGTAACCTGTAAACAGAGCCAGATACTCCTTTTCAAGCCTGTTTATCTCATCCAGGACAGCTTTCATTGCCTCTCCGGCAAAAGTTGCATCTGTCTCTCCTGTAATTATATCCATTCTTTTTGCTCTGAGTTTGAATATTGTAGCTGCAGCTTCTTCTGCTCTTTTTTCCACGCTCTTCTCTACAAGCTGATTTTGCTGAACAGGGACATTTTCCACCCCTTTGGAAGTTTGGACAGTCTTATAGAGTGTTGTCGTTTCGCTGGTAAAATTGGAGGTTGACTGACTCTCTGCAAAAGGAGCCTTCTTCAATACAGAAGGGAATTGCACTTTGTCCATTTTACCTGCATAGGTATCGGACCAGATAAGTAAACCCTGGTTAATCAACTCCAGAAAGTTTGCAGAGGCGGTTTTTGAGTTCCCCAGATTGAGTGCATAGTTTGCGGAATAGTCTGCTTCTATATAAGGGAACATATTGATTGAGTTGAGTTTGTAAAATTCTCCGCTCTCTGTTTTCACCTGTATCCCAAGGTATTTCTGTGCAAATTTGGCATAAGGCCCTGCTGTGAAGGATTCGTGTTCGGCCTCTGCCACAAAACAGAGTGTTGTGCTTGGAAGGGAGTATACGATTGCCCCCTGGGGGAGTTTTTCTCCGGGATTCAGTACCTGAGCAGGGGCTTTTGCTGCAAAGGAAAAAATGAGCAAAGTAAATATCGATCTTAAAAGTAGTTTCATTTTTATCTCTTTTAATTTGATTGTTCTTTAAATGTGTATTTCCATCTTTTGTGCGTCCAAAGCCACTGGGAAGGATCTCTTCTTATGCTCTTCTCAAGAAGCTCTGCAAATTTCATGCTGATTTTATTTACATCCGATAATGAGGGATTCTCTTCTACCATCTCAAAGGTCCCCCTGTATTTTCCCCGTTCAATCCTTGTAACATCCATGTATACAACCGGAATATTCAGTTTCCTGGATAATTTTTCCGGTCCGTTGATAAAAAGAGTGGGCTGGTTGAGAAAGTTAATATGGATCTGAGATCCGGGGGATGGATTCTGATCGGCGACCAGGAAATAGAGATGCTGCTTGTTGCAGTTGTTGATCATAAATCTCACGGTATCTCCTGATTCAACAAGAGTTGCATTTGATCCTTTTCCTCTGATCCATTTAAGCATTCTGTCAAAAACCTTATTAGCCAGCTTCTTATAGATGACGACAGCGTCTTTTTCTGAGAAACCGGTACTCGGGAAGTTGAAGGGCTTTAGAACCTCCCAGTTGGCTTTATGAGCTGTAACAATTATAACCGAAGATCCCCGGTCATAAATTCTCCTGAACAAATCGGTATTCTCCATCTGAAATCTCTGATACTCCCTTTTTCTGGATATCCTCAAAGACCAGATCATTTCAAAAAATACATCTGTGAAGTTTCTGTAGAAATCTTTAAGTACAGACTGCACCTGATGATATTTCATATGGGGGAATGATCTTGAAATGTTGATAAGAGCGACATCATACCTGTAGCGGAAAATTTTTCTGAGCAGCCAGGCGGTAAAATCCGAAAGTAAATAAAGAATCCTAAGTGGCAGCAACGAAATCAGCAAAACAGGTATCAATAAAAGATAATTTGCCAGTTTTACTATCATCAGGTTTTACATTTTTAACAAAGTTATCCAAATTTTAGTACTTTTGTGAATTAAGTGTTAATTTTTTTACTAACTCTAACCGATAAACTTTATGTTTAAGAATCATCCGAAAGGGCTACTGTCAGCCGCTCTCACAAATATGGGGGAGCGTTTTGGCTTTTACATCATGATGGCAATCCTGACATTGTTCATCTCCTCTAAGTTTGGTCTTTCAGAAACAACAACCGGTGTTATTTATTCGATCTTTTATGCCTCTATCTATGTATTGGCATTGGTCGGAGGTTTGATTGCCGACAAGACCAGAAACTACAAACGCACCATATTGTGGGGCCTTATACTTATGGCTGTAGGATATTTTATACTGGCTGTACCTACTCCCACACCTGTTCCGAGCCTTCCTCTCTATCTGGCTTTAACCTGTGCCGGGCTGCTGGTTATAGCATTTGGTAACGGTCTTTTCAAAGGTAATCTGCAAGCTCTGGTTGGTCAGATGTATGACAATCCGGAGTACAAGAAACATATTGCCGAAAAATTGGGAATGGACCACAATGGTAAACCAAAGGACACAAGAGATGCAGGTTTTCAGATCTTTTATATGTTTATCAACATCGGAGGATTCTTTGCACCGTTCATTGCTATTGC